>NZ_JBFXGV010000026.1:0-45007 GCF_050177655.1 Paenirhodobacter sp. | reverse complement strand
CGACCGGTCGCTCCGGCCTTCCAAAGTGTCGAAATATCCCGGGGTCCGGGGCGGCGCCCCGGCCTGCGCAACCTAGGCCGGATCGCGCCGGTGTCCAGCGCTTTCGCCCTATTCGGGCAGGGTGAAGACCTGGCCGGGATAGATCAGGTCCGGGTTGCGGATCTGGTCGCGATTCGCCTCGAAGAGCCGGACGTAGAGATAGGGATCGCCATAGGTGTCGCGCGCGATCGCCCAAAGCGTGTTGCCCGTCTCGATCGTCACCATCCGCGGCCGTCCCGCCGCGGGGCCAGGCGCCGCGACCGCAGGCGCCGCCGGCCCGGGGACGAGTTCCGCCTCGGGCGTCGCCGCGGCTGCCGGAGCCGCCTCGGGCATCCCGCCCTTCTGTCCCGCGCCCGAAACCCGCGCCCCGCCCGTCACCGCGCCCGTCACCGGCGCAGCCCCGGCCGCCGCGGCGAGATCCGCCGGCGCCACCGCCTCGAAGGGCGTCTCCGCCCGGGCGAGCACCTTGCCCGCCGCATCGAGCGCGTCGATGCGCAGCGTGTGGGCGCCGGGCTTCGCCGCCGGCAGCTCCATCTGCCAGGCGCCCGAGCCCCCCGCCTGCACGAGACCGGCCTCGTCATTGTCGACATAGGCGCGCAGGAGCGCCCCCTCCGGCGCGCCGCGCCCCGAAAGCGCGATCCGCCCCGTCGCGCCAAAGCTGAGCGTGTCGATCACCAGCGCATCCGAAGCCCCGGCAAGCAGCCGCGCATTGGCGCCGTCGCTCTCGATCGGGGTCTCGGCCAGCGCCTGCGCCGCGGCGACCTTTTGCGACACCGCCTCGGGCGCGTCGCCCTCCGCCGTCGCCGCCTGCGCCACGGCCTGCGGGCTCGGCGCGACGGTGAGGCTTTGCGCCGTGGTGCGCGCGACGCCATCCGCCCCGGTCACCCGCAGCGTGAGCGCGCGCGGGCTGGCCGAGGGCGCGCCGAGCACCACCGAGGCAAAGGCCCCCTGTGGCCCCGCCGTCACCGTGTCGATCACCGCGCCGTCGAGCAGCACCTCGACCTTCGCCCCCGGCGCCGCCTTGCCGGCAAGCGTCAGCGCCCCGTCGGGGGTGACGCGCAGCGCATCGAAACGCGCGACATCGGGCGCCTCGGCCGCGGGCGCCTCCGCCTGCGCGGGTTCGGGCGCCGGGGCAGGTTCGGGCGCCGCCGCCTGCGGGGCCTCTGCCTCGGCGGCCGGCTGTGGCGCCGTGGCGAGCGCCTGCGCCTCCTCCTGCGCCGCGCCGGTCTCGGCCGCGGGCTCGGGCGTCGGCACCGGCGTGCCGAGCACCCACCAGATCACCCCGACCGCGACCACCGCCGCCGCCGCAAGCCCGCCCGCCAGCGCGCCGCGCAGCTGACCGCCGCCCGCCGCCGCGCCTCCAGTCGCGCCCACAGTCGTGCGCGCCGCCGCATCCCCGGTCGCCGCCTGTTCCGCCGCGCCCGTCTCGTGCCCCGTGTCCATCGCCGCACCGTCCTTCCGGTCCCGTCCAACCCCCGCCCGGGCGGTTCTCGCGCCGCCCGCTTGAGCATCGCCATCTGACCCGGTATCACGGCGCAAAGCAACTCCCGCCGCAGCTCCGCCGCCGCCCGGAGTGCCCCCGTCCGCGAAAGGATCTCCCATGCGACCCGCTGCCCCCTCCGTCTGCGTCTATTGCGGCTCGCGCGCGGGCGCCCGCCCCGCCTATACCCAGGCCGCCCGCGCCACCGGCGCGCTGCTGGCCGCGCGCGGCTGGCGCCTCGTCTACGGCGCGGGCGACGTCGGGCTGATGGGCGAGGTCGCGCGCGCCGCGCAGGCCGCCGGCGGCGCCACCTTCGGGGTGATTCCCGAGCACCTCTTCCCGCAGGAAGTCGGCAAGCGCGACCTGACCACCTTCGTCGTCACCGAGACGATGCACGAGCGCAAGAAGGTGATGTTCATGAACTGCGACGCGATCGTGGTGCTGCCGGGCGGCGCCGGATCGCTCGACGAGCTGTTCGAGGTGCTGACCTGGCGCCAGATCGGGCTGCACGCGAAGCCGATCTTCCTGCTCGACACCGAGGGCTACTGGCAGCCGCTGCTGACCCTCGTCGATCACATCATCGCCGAGGGCTTCGCCGCGCCCAGCCTGCGCGAGATGCTGATCGCGGTCGCCGATGTCGCCGCGCTGGAGGAAGAGCTCGAGACCGCCTTCGCCTGAGCCGGCCTCTAGCGATCGCCGCGGGAGAGGATCGCTTCCTCGAGTTTTCCCTTGCCGTCGCTTTCCGTGCAGTTCTTAACCTCGAGGCCGCCCGCTTCGTCCGAGCGCAGCGTTCCTGCGGATGAGACCCGCTCGCAGCCCGCCACGACATTGGCGAGCACCGCCGCGCGCTGATCTTGCGACAGGTGCCAGGGCCGGGTCTGCAAGGCGCCGAGCGCCGCGCGCGCGGCTCGGCCCATCTCGATGATACGGCGCTCCTCGACGCCCTCGACCGGCGGTTTCCCCCCGCCGAAATAGGCGGTGAGCTTCTGATGCAGGGCCTTGCAGGCGGCATCGGTGCTCCCGGCGCAGGCCTCGTCCACGGCGATCGCATAGATCACATTGCCGTCGCGATAGCCGGCGGCCGCGCGGCGCAGATGCGGCACCAGCGTCTTTGCCCGGAACAGCAGCTTGCTCACCGCGGTGAAATCGAGCGCCATCAGATCCTCGGCCGCGCCGCCGAGATCGAGATTGATCGTCGCGGTCTTCGCCAGATAGTAAAGCGACTTCTGCACATCGTAGCCGAGCGTCTCGAACCGGTAGCTGCCGATCTCCCCGCGCGCCTCGCTGATGCAGCCCTCGCGCGTGGCGCCCGCGGTGCAGCCCGGCGCCGCCTCGTACAGCGCCGCAAGTGCGGTGAGCGCGGTGTTCACTGCCGCCACCGCGCCGATCTCGTCCTCGGTGTCGACCGATGTGTCGAGCGCGAGCGGCGCGAGGATGCCCAGGGCGAGCAGGTAGCGGTCGGCCCGCTGCGCCGGCGTCTCGGCGACCATCGCCTTCGTCATATAGACGCCCGCCGCCCCGTCGGGCGCGCCGAATTCGTCCTTGAGCGTCGCACAGCCCGTCAGCGCGAGCGTTGCACAGGCCGCAACGAGCGGCCCACGAAAATACCGTGACTTCATGCTGCAATCCCTTCCCGAAAACACCCCCAGTCTGAGGGCGCCGGGCAGGGTTTCAACCTGTGAGAAGTCACAGATTGCACAGCGACGGCTTGGGCAGGAGACTCCGCCGCCCCGCGCGACTCAGCCCGCCTTCGCCGCCCCGCGCAGGCTCACCACCGAATAGACCGCGAGCGCCGCCCAGATCAGCGGGAAGGCCAGCGCATGGGCATGGGTGAAGGGCTCGCCGAAGACGAAGACCGCGACGGCGAATTGCAGCGTCGGGTTGAGATACTGGATCAGCCCCACGGTGGCGAGGCGCACCCGCCGCGCGGCGTAGGAAAAGAGCATGAGCGGCCCGCCGGTGAGCACCCCCGAAAAGGCGAGCAGCGCCGAGGAACGCAGATCGGTGCCGAAGGCGTTCGAGCCGGGCGCCATGCCGAAAAGCCCGAAATGTTTCGCCGCGATCAGGCCCAGCGCGAAGGGCGCAAGCAGCGCCACCTCGGCGGTGACCGAGACGATCGGCCCCGCCGCGACGCGCTTCTTGAGCAGCCCGTAAAGCCCGAAGGTGCCCGCGAGCAGCAGCGCGATCCAGGGCGCGCGGCCCAGCTCGACGGTCAGAAGCGCCACCGCACAGGCCGCGAGACCGATCGCCAGCGCCTGCCCGCGGCTCATCCGCTCGCCGAAAGCCAAGACGCCAAGCGTCACCGCGACGAGCGGAAAGATGTAATAGCCGAGCGAGGCCTCGACCGCGTGGCCATGCTGCACCGACCAGATGAAGCCGAACCAGTTGATCGAGATCACCAGCGCGGAAAGCGCGAGCATCGCGGTCTCGCGGCCGAAAAGCGCCTCGGCCAGCGCCGCGAACCGCCCCTGCGCGGCGAGCACCGCGCCGAAGAAGACGAGCGACCAGAGCGTGCGATGGGCGAGCACCTCAAGCGGGGGCACCTCGGAGAGCGCCTTGTAATAGATCCCCGAGAGGCCCCAGATCACGCAGGCGGCGACCATCGCCCAGAACCCTTTCGTCGCCTCGCTCATCGCGCATCTCCCGGCCCGAATCCGGGAAAGCGGATCCGGTGGCACGCTGCCCGATCGGGCCGGGAAAGGGAAGACGGCGCGGACCGGCCGCGCCGCCCCTCTCGGACGGTTCCGCTCAGACCGGATCGAGCGCCATGGCCAGAACCTTCGCCACCTCGGGCAGCGGCAGGCCGGTCAGGGTCTTGTCGATTTCCGCCACGACGCGGGAGGCCAGCGGTTCGGGCATCGCCTCGCGCAGCGCGGCGAGCATGCGCGGCGGCGCGGCGACGACCAGCCGGGCATCGCCGGAATGGGCGCCGAACCAGCTCGCGATCTCGCGCGCGAAACGCTGCTGCGCCACGCGCTCGGGATCGCCCTGCTCGAAGGCGGTGCCGTGACCGCCGGCGCCGGCCTGCTCACGCCCCGGACGGTCGGAAAACTGTGCGCTCGGCGCGGCCTTGCGCTCACCCAAGACGCGCAGCTGGGGCGCCTCGACCGAGCCGGTATTCTCCAGCAGGAGCGCGCGGGCCTCATCGGCCACGAGAAGTCTCATTCCTTTCGAAAACAGCATGATCTCCTCCTTTCCATGCCCCCCAAAGATGGCCCCGCCCCGCCCGCCTTTCCAGACCTTGACGGGCCGAAGCGCGCGATTCGCATGAAAAAACCCGCCGGATCGCTCCGGCGGGTTTCGCGTTTCGGTTGTGGCCGCGGCTCAGAGGCGCGAGGCGACGTTTTCCCAGTTCACCAGCTTCTCGAGGAAGTTCGAGAGATAGGCCGGGCGCTTGTTGCGGAAGTCGATGTAATAGCTGTGCTCCCAGACGTCGCAGCCGAGCAGAGCGGTCTGGCCGAAGCAGAGCGGGTTCACGCCGTTCTCGGTCTTGGTGACCTTGAGCGACCCGTCGGCGTCCTTCACCAGCCAGGCCCAGCCCGAACCGAACTGCGCGGCACCGGCGGCGGCGAAATCTTCCTTGAACTTGGCGACCGAGCCGAAGGCCTCGGTGAGCGCCTTTTCGAGCGCGCCCGGCATGCCCTTGCCTTCCGGCCCCATCATTTCCCAGAACTGGGTGTGGTTCCAGTGCTGCGAGGCGTTGTTGAAGATGCCGTTCTGCGCCACGGCGCCGGCCTGATAGGTGCCCTTGACGATCTCTTCGACCGATTTCGATTCCCACTCGGTGCCGGCGATCAGCTTGTTGCCGTTGTCGACATAGGCCTTGTGGTGCATGTCATGGTGGAATTCGAGCGTCTCCATCGACATGCCCAGCGCTTCGAGGGCGTTGTATTTGTAGGGAAGGTCGGGAAGATGGAAAGCCATTGGATTGGTCCTTGGTTGGGTTCGCGTTGGCCCTAATTGAAGGGCGCGGGGGGCCGAGGTCAAGGGCGCATCCGCACAACCCGGGTGCGGCACGGGCGGGAACCGCAGAGGGGGCGCCGCCCCCCGTTCGCAAGTGAACGCCCCCCGAGGTTTTTTCGGCAAGATGAAGACACCGCCCCCGATCCTCTCCGGGTCGGGCGGAAACCGCGGCGCGCGAGCGCGCCCCGGTTCAGCGGTGGATCATTTGTTGACGACGCCGCGCTCGCAGTTGCCCCGCGCGCTCTCGGTCCTGTAGCCCACCGGGGTGACGACGAGCAGCGCCGAGAGATCCGCCTTCTGCACGGTCAGGCGCATCTTCGTCGCATTGGCATATTGATTGAGGTCGTCGTTGTGGCCCGGGATCGTCCAGCCATAGGTCGTGCGGCGATCGTTGTCGGTCATCACCGTGACCGGCAGCGGCGCCAGGTCATGCGCGGCGATCAGCCCGTCATAGGCGGTGATCTTGCCCGCCTTGTCGGTCATCACAAGAAGCTTCGGCGGCGTCGTGCCATTGGCCTCCGGCACAGCGAGATCGCACAGCAGCACGAGGGTGCCCTTGGGGATCGTGAACCCCTTCGCCTCCTTGGCGGCGAGCGGCGCGGCGATCAGCGAAAAGCCCATCGCGGCAAGCGCGAGGCTGTTGAAATAGTTCATCGAATCGAAACCTCCAAAGAGAATGGGGCGACCTTAGCCGCCCCATCCCGAATTGCAATCGTTCACGGCGCCGTGAACCGTGTCAGAAGATCTCGCCGCCCTTGCGCGCCGCGGTCTCGAGCAGGTTCATCAGGTAAAGCCCGACCGAGCGGAAACAGACGAGGGTGATCTCCTCCGGCCCCGAGCGCCAGAGCGCGGCGGCGATCTGGGCGGTGCGGGTGCGGCGGATCTCGCCCTGCGGCAGGGTCGCGAAATCGACCGGGGCGAGCTTCATCACCACCTCGTCGGCGCGCGGCCCGGAGACGGTGAAGCGCGCCCGCGCGTCGGAGACGTTGACGACCAGCGCATGTTCGCCCGCAAGCGCGTCACCCAGCGTGGTGGCAAGGCCCGGCGCCTCGTCATAGCCGCAGATCAGCAAGAGCTCGTCCGGGCTCATCCAGGCGAGCGTGCGCCCGCCCGAGGTGACGACCCCGCGCTGCCCCGGCACGGCGAGGCCAAGCCCGCCCAGCGCCGATTTCAACGCGCCCGAGCCGAACTCGGCCCGGATCGTGAGCATGCCGGTCAGCCCGGCCTCGGCGACGGTGGCAAAGCCGCCCGCCGCCACGCGCCCGTTCAGCGCGGAAACCGCATCAGACATCGGCCTTCTCCCCGTCCTTGTCGTAGAAGCACGGATCGACGATCCGCGCCTTGAACACCTTGCCCGCATCCGCCGGGAAGTCGAGCACCTCGCCCATCCGCTCCGGCCCATGCAGCACGAGGCCCATCGCGATGCCCTTCTTCAGCGTCGGCGAGTAATAGGTCGAGGTGACCCGGCCCTGGGTGTTGCGCTGGCCATTGGCGTTCGAGCCCTCGGCCGGGGCGATCACGCCATCGGGCATCACCGAACCGTCGAGCGTCTCGAGGCCGACGAGCTTCCAGCGATCGGGGCGCGCCATCTCGACCCGCGCCTGCGCGCGCTTGCCGAGGAAGTCGGCCTTTTTCTTCGAGATCGCCCAGTCGAGGCCCAGATCCTGCGGGATCACGGTGCCGTCGGTCTCGTCGCCGATCATGATGAAGCCCTTCTCGGCGCGCATCACATGCAGCGCCTCGGTGCCATAGGGCATCGCGCCGAACTCGGCCCCCGCCTTGTTCACCGCTTCCCAGAAGGCCGCGCCCATGTTCGCGGGAACCGCGATTTCATAGGAGAGCTCGCCCGAGAAGGAGATCCGGAACACCCGCACCGGGAAACCGCCGAGCGTGCCTTCGGCCCAGGTCATGAAGGGCAGCGCCGCTTTCGAGACATCCATGCCGCCGAGCTTTTCGAGCACCATCCGCGCCTTCGGGCCGACGACCGCGACCTGCGCGTATTGCTCGGTCAGGTTGGCGGTATAGACCTTCCAGTCCCACCACTCGCATTGCAGCCAGTCTTCCATATGGGCGTGGATCCGGTCCGCACCGCCCGAGGTGGTGTGACAGAGCCAGCTGTCCTCGCTCAGCCGCACGACGACGCCGTCATCCGAGAGGAAGCCGTTCTCGTTGCACATCAGCCCATAGCGGCATTTGCCCACCGCGAGGTTCGACATCATGTTGGTGTACATCATGTCGAGGAACTTGCCGGCGTCGGGCCCCTTCACCAGGATCTTGCCCAGCGTCGAGGCGTCGAGCAGCCCGACATTCGTGCGGGTGTTGACGATCTCGCGGTTGACCGCGTCGCGATGGCTCTCGCCCGTGCGCGGATAGCAATAGGGCCGCCGCCAGAGGCCGACCGGCTCCCAGAACACACCGTTCGCCTCGTGCCAGTCGTGCATCGGCGTCTTGCGCAGCGGCTGGAAGGTCTCGCCGCGCCCCTCGGCCGCGATCGCGCCGAAGCTGATCGGCGTGTAGGGCGGGCGGAAAGTGGTGGTGCCGGTCTGCGGGATCGCCTGGCCCAGCGCATCGGAGAGGATCGCGAGGCCGTTGATGTTCGAGAGTTTCCCCTGATCCGAGGCCATGCCGAGCGTGGTATAGCGCTTGGTATGCTCGACCGAGGTATAGCCCTCGCGCGCGGCAAGCTGCACGTCGGAAACCTTCACGTCGTTCTGGTAGTCGAGGAAGGCCTTGAACTTCAGCGCCTCCTTCGCCCCCGCAGGCATCACCCAGACCGGCGCGAGCGGCGCCTCCGCCTCGGCGCCACCGGCGAGACCCGCCTCGGCGCAAAGATCGGTGAGCGTCAGCATGCCGTTCGCGGCACCGACGGCCCGGGCGAGCGGCTCGCCATCGGCCTTGATCGGCGGGCGGGCGGCATCGGGGATGAACATCGCGCGCGGATCGTCCCAGGTCAGCTTGCCGCCGACATGCGACCACAGATGCACGACCGGCGACCAGCCGCCCGACATCGCGACGCAATCGCAGGGGATCGTCTCGATCACGCCGCCCTCGCCCGCCTGCGCGCAGATCTGCACGCCGGTCACCGCCTTGTGGCCGAGCACCTTGGCGACGCCGCGCCCCTCGAGGATGCGCAGACCGCGCGCCTTGAGTTCCATCGGCAGCGGCCCGGTGACGTTTTCGCGCGCGTCGATCACCGCCGAAACGGTGAGCCCCGCCGCGATCACCGCCTGCGCGGTGCGATAGGCGTCGTCGTTGTTGGTGACGATCACCACCCGGTCACCGACGCTCACGCCCCAGTTCACGAGGTAATCGCGCACCGCCGCGGCGAGCATCACGCCGGGCACGTCGTTGCCGGCGAAGGCCAGCGGCCGTTCGATCGCGCCGGTGGCAGTGATCGTCAGCCCGGCGCGGATGCGCCACAGACGGTGCCGCGGGCGGCCGTCGCCCGGGGTGTGATCGGCCACGCGCTGATAGCAGATCGCATAGCCGTGGTTATAGAGGCCCGACACCATCGTGCGGGTGAAGAGACGGACATTCTCCATCTTTTCAAGCGCGTCGACGGTGGCCTTGATCCAGTCCGCGGGGGCCATGCCCTCGATCGTGCCGCCGTCGACCGGCGCGCGGCCGCCCCAGAACGGCGTCTGCTCCATCACGAAGACGCGCTTGCCCGCCTTCGCCTCGGCGAGCGCCGCGGCCAGACCCGCGACACCGCCGCCCGCGACGAGCACGTCGCAGAAGGCATAGGCCTGCTCGTAACGGTCACTGTCGGCCTCCTTCGGCGCGGCGCCAAGCCCCGCGGCCTGCCGGATCACCGGCTCGAAGAGGTGCTTCCAGGCCCATTTCGGCGCCATGAAGGTCTTGTAGTAGAAGCCCGCCGGGAAGAACTTGTAGAGCTTGTCGTTCACCGCGCCGATGTCGAAATCGAGGCTCGGCCAGTGGTTCTGGCTCGAGGTCTCGGCGCCTTCGAAAAGCTCGGTCGTGGTGGTGCGCTGGTCAGGTTCGAGCCGCGCGTTGCGGCCGAGGTTGACGAGCGCGTTCGGCTCCTCGACGCCGCTCGCGACGAGGCCGCGGGGGCGGTGATACTTGAACGACCGGCCAAGCAGCATCTGCCCGCTGCCGAGCAGTGCCGAGGCGAGCGTGTCGCCCTGAAAGCCGCGCATCGGCTTGCCGTTGAAGGTGAAGCTGAGGGGTTTGGCGCGGTCGATCAGCCGACCGCCTTTCGCGAGACGCGTGCTCATTATTTCCAGCCCTCCCAGCCCGGGCGCTTTGCCTTGATGGTGGCGATCAGATCCGCCGGGGGTTCGGTCGTCTGCGCCGGATAGGTGCCGAAGACCTCGAGCGTGTTGGTGTCGCGCGCGGCGAGGAACCACTTGCCGCAGCCCTGCGCATGGCGCCAGCGCTCGAAATGCACGCCCTTCGGGTTCTTGCGGTTGAACATGTAATCCTCGAATTCTTCGTCCGAGGAACCGGGACCGAAGCGCTTGAGATGCGCCTCGCCGCCGGCGGCGAGTTCGCTCTCCTCGGCGCTTGCGCCGCAGTAGGGGCAGGTGAATGTCAGCATGACGCACGTTCCTTTTGCAGGAGGCGCGAGGCTTCGCTGACCCCCTCGTATTCAGTTCTTCTTGTCCGGAAGATTGATCGTGATTTCAGGCTTGTCCTTTTGCGGGACTTCGCCGCCCGAGTAGATGTACCAGCCGAGCCCCGCGACGAGGACGACGAGGACTCCGAGGAGGAAGCTCTTGAGGCCGTTGCCGTTCGGTTCTGCCATGTGTCCGTTCCCTTTCGATGTTGGATCGAGGGGGAAACGGACCGGTCGGGGCTCTGGTTCCCGATCACAGGCGCGGCCAGGGGCAGAGGGAGGCGGCAAGACATCAGTGCGCCACCCCGGCGGCGACGCTTTCGTCGATGAAGCGGCCTTCCTTGAAGCGGTTCAGGCCGAAGCCCTCGGCCAAGGGCGAGTAGCCCTTCGCCACCAGCTCGGCCATCGCCCAGCCGGAGCCCGGGATCGCCTTGAACCCGCCGGTGCCCCAGCCGCAGTCGATGAAGATATTCTCGACCGGGGTCTTCGAGATGATCGGCGAGTGGTCGCCGGTGATGTCGACGATGCCGCCCCATTGCCGCAGCATCTTGAGGCGCGAGACGACCGGGAAGGTCTCGATCAGCGCGCGCGAGGTTTCCTCGAGCGTGTACCACGAGCCGCGCTGCGTGTAGTTGTTGCAGTGGTCGATGCCGCCGCCAAGCACCAGCTCGCCCTTGTCCGACTGCGAGATATAGCCGTGGACGAGGTTCGCCATCACGACGACGTCGATCACCGGCTTGATCGGTTCGGAAACCCAGGCCTGCAGCGCCACGGATTCGAGCGGCAGCCGGAAGCCCGCCATTTCGGCCAGCACGCCGGAATGGCCGGCCACGACCATCGCGAGCTTGTCGCAGTCGATCGCTCCCTTCGTGGTGTCGATCCCCTGCACCTTGCCGTTCACCGTGCGGATGCCGGTGACCTCGCATTGCTGGATGATGTCGATCCCCATCGCGTCGCAGCCGCGGGCGTAGCCCCAGGCGACGGCGTCGTGCCGCGCGGTGCCGCCGCGCTCCTGGTAAAGCGCGCCGAGCACCGGGTAGCGCGGCCCGTCGAGGTTGATGATCGGCACCAGTTCCTTGACGCGATCGCGCTCGATCCATTCGGTCTGCACGCCCTGCAGCGCGTTGGCGTAGACGGTGCGCTTGTAGCCGCGGATCTCGTGCTCGGACTGGGCGAGCATCAGCAGGCCGCGGGGCGAGAACATCACGTTGTAGTTCAGATCCTGCGAGAGGCCCTCGTAAAGCTGCAGCGCCTTTTCGAAGATCGCGGCCGAGGCATCCTGCAGGTAGTTCGAGCGGATGATCGTGGTGTTGCGCCCGGTGTTGCCACCGCCCAGCCAGCCCTTCTCGATCACCGCGACATTTTTGATGCCATGCACCTTGCCGAGGTAATAGGCGGTGGCGAGCCCGTGGCCGCCCGCGCCGACGACGATCACGTCGTATTTCTTCTTCGGCTCAGGCGCGCGCCAGGCCCGCTCCCATCCGGCATGATAGCGCAGCGCCTCGCGCGCCACGGCGAACATCGAATAGCGTCTCATCGGCCCTCTCGTCTGGCTTGAGCGACGGGCGCGAGTCACGCGGCCCTTCCCTCTCTTGATGGACCTGCCGCAGATGCGAAAGCCCCCTCCAAGCGGCATGCGCGGGAAAAAAACGACATGTGCGATGCGACAATGCGCGCGCTCACGCGCTTGTCTCTTTCGGGAGGGCGCCAAAATCCCTAAACGGGGTCCGAGGATAGGAGACGCCATGCTGTTCTGGATACTTGCCGCCGCCCTCGTGGCCGTGATCGCGCTTTTGTTTGCGCTGGCGCTGATGCGCCGGCACCCCGAGGAGGACGCCTCGAGCGCGAGCTATGACGTGCAGGTCTATCGCGACCAGCTCGCCGAGATCGAAAAGGATGCCGCGCGCGGCGTGCTCTCGCCCGAGGAGGCGGAGCGCACCAAGGTCGAGATCGCGCGCCGCATGCTCGAGGCCGACCGCGCGAGCCGCTCGGGCCAGGGGCTTGGCGCGCGCGCGGGCGATGCGCCGAAGGGGGCGACCTGGGGCGCGGTGGCGGGGGTGACGCTGCTCCTCGTCGGCGCGCTTGTCGTCTATGACCGGATGGGCGCGAACGGCTACCCCGACATGCCGCTCGCCGCGCGCTTCGCCGAGGCCGACAAGCTTTACGACAGCCGGCCGAGCCAGGACGAGGCGGAGAAGATGACCCTCGCGAACCGCCCCGCGCAGCCCGCGCCCGACCCGCAGTTCACCGAGCTGATGGAGCGGCTGCGCAAGGCGGTGGCCGAACGCCCGAACGATCCGCGCGGCCTTGCGCTGCTGGCCTCGAACGAGATGGGCTTGGGCAATTACCACGCCGGCTGGCAGGCGCAGGAGCGCTACATCGGCGCGCTGGGCGACAAGGCAGGGGCGCAGGATTACGCGCAGCTTGGCGAATATCAGGTGGTCGCCGCCGGCGGGCTGGTGACGAAGACCGCCGAGGCGAGCTTTGCCAAGGCGCTGGAGATGGACAAGACGAACGGGCTCGCGCTTTATTATGTCGGGCTGATGATGGCGCAGAACGCGCGCGGCGACCGCGCCTTCCGGATCTGGGACAGCCTGCTGCGCCAGTCGCAGCCGGACGACCCCTGGGTCAAGCCGATCATGGACAATATCGCCGAACTGGCCTGGATCGCGGGCGAGCAGAATTACACGCCGCCGAGCATGGGCCGGGGACCGAGTGCGGCCGACATGGCCAATGCCGCGAGCATGACGCCAGCCGAGCGCGCCGAGATGATCCGCGGCATGGTCGAGCAGCTGAACGACCGGCTCGCGACCGAGGGCGGCCCGGTCGAGGACTGGGCGAAGCTCGTCTCCTCGCTGCGGATGCTGGGCGAGACCGAGCGCGCGGGCAAGATCCTGACCGAGGCGCGCTCGAAATTCGCCGCCGATCCCGCGGCGCTGGAGAAGCTCGACGCGGCGGGCCAGGCGCCCGAGGGCGCGGCGATGGGCGACATGGGCGGCGGCGCCCCGAGCGCGGGCCCGATGGGCGGCGCGCCGATGGCCGGACCGATGGCGGGCGGCATGCCGGGGCCGTCGGCCGAGCAGATGAAGGACGCGGCCAGCATGACGCCCGAGGAGCGCAGCCAGATGATCGAGGGCATGGTGAACGGCCTCGTCACCCGGCTCGAGAGCGAGGGCGGCTCGGGCGCGGAATGGGCGCGGGCGGTCTCCTCGCTCGCCACGCTCGGCAAGATCGACGCCGCGCGCGCGGTTCTGGCGAAGGCGCAGACTGCGCTCGCCGACAAGCCCGACGACCTCGCCGCGGTGATGGCCGCCGCGCAGGCCGCGAAGATCGCGCCATGATCTGCACCGCGATCGAGGAGCTTGCCGCGGTGCTGCCGCGTCACGGCGCGCTGGCAGGCCTTGACCTCGGCACAAAGACGATCGGGGTTTCGGTCTCGGACACGATGCGTGCGGTGGCGACACCGCTGCGCACGATCCGGCGCGAGAAATTCACCCTAGACGCGGCGCAACTCCTTGAAATCGTGGCGGAACGCGCGATCGTCGGCCTCGTGCTCGGCCTGCCGCTCAACATGGACGGCTCGGAAGGGCCGCGCGCGCAATCGACCCGCGCCTTCGCGCGCAACCTCGAGAAGCTGACGCCGCTGCCGATCGCTTTCTGGGATGAGCGGCTCTCGACCGTCGCCGCCGAACGCGCGATGCTCGAAGCGGATCTCTCGCGCAAGCGCCGCGCCGAGATCGTCGACCATGTCGCCGCGGGCTTCATCCTGCAGGGCGCGCTTGATCGCCTCGCGCATCTGGGGCGGGCGTGATGGCGCAGGGTGGCGACGAGCTCTGGAAGCGCGATGAGATCGCCAGCCCCTGCGTCAAGCTTTGCGCGATCCATCCGCTGGAAAAGATCTGCGTCGGCTGCCATCGCACGCTCGAGGAGATCGCGACCTGGTCGCGGATGACGCCCGAGGCGCGGGCTGCGGTGATGGCGGAGCTGCCCTCCCGCGCGCCGCGACTGGCGAAGCGCCGCGGCGGTCACGGCGGCCGGATCGAGGGCTGAGACCGCGCGGGGGCGCTGCCCCCGTCCTTCGGACTCCCCCGGGATATTTGAGCACTATAGAAGCAGCCTTTCTACAGAGCTGAAATATCCCGGGGGTGAATTCCCCGCAGGGGAAAGGGGGCGGCGCCCCCTGCCCCGCCCGTCTTTCTTACAGGGTCTGGTTTGCCGCACCACCATCGACGAGGATGTTCTGCCCGACGATGAACCCCGCATATTGCGAGCAGAGGAAGGCGCAGGTCGCGCCGAAATCCGCGGGTGCGCCGTAGCGCCGCGCCGGGATCGTCGCCATCCGCCGCTCGGCCGCCGCCGCGAGCGAGATCCCCTCGGCCGCCGCGACCGGACCGTCGAGCGCGGTCATCCGGTCGGTGGCGTGGATCCCGGGCAGCAGGTTGTTGATCACCACCCCCGAGGAGGCGACCTGCCGCGCGGTGCCGGCGACGAAGCCGGTCAGCCCCGCACGCGCCGCGTTCGACAGGCCAAGCTGAGGGATCGGCGCCTTAACCGCGGCGGAGGTGATATTGACCACCCGCCCCCAGCCCCGCGCCATCATCCCGGGCAGGAGCGCCTGCATCATCGCGATCGGCGCGAGCATATTGGCGTCGAGCGCGGCGATGAAATCCTCCCGCCCCCAGTCGCTCCAGAGCCCGGGGGGCGGGCCGCCGGCGTTGTTGACGAGGATATCGA
Source organism: Paenirhodobacter sp. (assembly GCF_050177655.1). NCBI lineage: Bacteria > Pseudomonadati > Pseudomonadota > Alphaproteobacteria > Rhodobacterales > Paenirhodobacter > Paenirhodobacter sp. The sequence goes on along the minus strand of NZ_JBFXGV010000026.1, from coordinate 30,212 downwards.
CCTCGCCCGCCGCCTCGAGCACCGCCGCGCGCCCCGCCGCGGTGGTGATGTCCGCCGCGACCGGGATCACGGTGACGCCGGTGCGCGCCTCGATCTCGTTGGCCGTCACGGTCAGCGCCTCGGCGCCGCGCGCGTTCAGCACGATCTCGACGCCCGCCTCCGCCAGCGCCTCGGCGCAGCCGCGGCCAAGCCCCTTCGACCCCGCGCAGACCACCGCGCGCTTGCCCCTGATCCCAAGATCCATCCGAACCTCCTGCCTGTTTCGGCCATTCATGGCCCGCATGCGACAGGACAAGTCCTTCGGATGCAAGCCCCCTTCGTCGGCTTGACGCGCCCGGCGCGACCGGATTAACCCTGCGGCAGTATATTCGTGTTAAGGGTGGTCAATCCGCCCGTTGTTTCGGGAAGTTCCATGTCCTCGCCCCGTGCCCTGCCGCCGCAAGCGGTGCATGTCTATGACGCCGACCTGATCTGGGTGACCTCCGGCGCCAATCAGGGCGACGGGCTCGACCTCGCGCCGCTGTGCGAGCCGGGCGATGTCTACCGTCTCGACCGGGAGGCGCAGCCGATGCGCATGCTGATCGAGGCGGAAACCGGCACCGGCCAGCATGTCGCCCCGGGCTCGGAGGTGGGCACGCCGGGCGATGCGCTCTCGCTCGTCGCGCGCCATGTGATGATGACGGCGGAGGGCGATTGCGTCGACATCCTGCTGATCCGGCACGAGGAGGACCAGCATCTCTACGCGCTGCCGCTCTCGCCGATCGTGCCGCGCACCGATTACACGCTGATCGAGGCGCATGAGGATCCGGGCACCGCGCAGCTTTCCGATCTCGTCTGCATCGCATTCACCACCGGCACGCTAATCACCATGGCGGGCGGCGCCCAGCGCCCGATCGAGACGCTCGTCCCCGGCGACCGGGTGCTGACCCGCGACAGCGGCCCGCAGCCGGTGCGCCTGGTGTCGAAGGCGACGCTGCCGGCGCTTGGCACCTTTGCCCCGGTGGTGATCGCGGCGGGCACATTGGGCAATGAAAGCGACCTCGTCGTCGCGCCGCATCACCGGGTGTTCCTCTATCGCCGCGGCGCGAAGCGGATCGGCGACACCTCGGAAATCCTCGTGCAGGCGAAGCATCTCGTCGATGGCGAGCATGTCTGGCGGCGCGAGGGCGGCTATGTCGACTATTACGCGCTGGTCTTCGACCGTCACGAGATCATCTATGCCGAGGGGATCCCGGTCGAGAGCCTGCAGGTGAGCGAGGCCACGCTCAACCTGATGCCCGAGGAGCTCACCGCCGAGATCCGCGCCCGCCTGCCCGACCTGCACCACAAGCCGCATTTCGGCACCGAGGCGGGGCGGGAATTGCTCGAAAAGATCGGACGCGAGGCGATCTTTCGCAAGAAGGAGTGAGGGGGGCTGTTGCGGTGGACGGCGGCGACGGGCGGGAAGCGGCCGTTTGCTGCACCGTGCCCAGAAGTCTGCTGCGCAGGCTTCCGGAACGGACGACTTCGGCTAAGGGCACATCTTTTCGTGTTCCAGGCCCAGATAGTCTCGTAACGCACAGATCAAACGTATGAGTTCGATCACGTCATCAACGAGTGCCTCCTTTGCGACATACCCCTGCAAGTGTTCCTTGCCAGCCTTTGAAAACTCGTAATGCACGCGGCCCGCCATCTCTTGTTTTCGGACGAGAGCCCTTGGATGGGCATTGCAGAACTCTCGAATCAAGTCTTCCGACAAGAAATCCTCGATCTCCCAATCTAATCCTACGCAACTGCGGTTCTGTGCCTCAGCCCGGCGCTGCAACTCAGGGCCCAAGACGCCGTTCGAAGTCGGCATGATCGGATGCAGTAAGAACACGTCCCGGTAGTGCTTCACCCTAAAATCCATCTCGCAAAGCATGCGGGCGTGCTTGCGGCCCGCGTCGTCGTTATCAAACAGACCCACGAAGTTTCGTTCGGTCATCAGGCTTGCTGCGTCTTGGGAAGCCATCTGCCGCAGCGTCTGCAACTCTCGCACTACCCCTTGAACGCCGCCGTCATCCTTCAGCCCCGCCTCGAATACGGCAAATCCAGAGTCGAAGAGGTCATGATTGCTCTCGCGTTGCCAAATGTCTCTGGCGAGGCGCAGGTAGCGGACATCGCTAGTGCCTTCGACAAGGACATTCGCCGTGCCGACGTTCCAGCCCTTTCCATTGGCGTATCTCTCGACAAGTCCGATCAAGGCTCAACCTGCCGTCAGCGGCCGCAGTAGCGGACCGTTATGGCCGAAGGAGATGAGGCCGCTGATATTCACACCAGGCCGCAGTTGGTTGCCATCGAATTCGGCCACACGAAACTTGACCTTTCCGTTCTGAAATTCTTGGACTCTAGCATCGCCTCGCGCTCCGTCTGCTCCCGAAGCGACGCGTGCGCGGACCTGTCGCCTATTCCCCGTGCTCTCTTCGAGCAACCAGCGGAGACGATCCGGAACTTCGACGTAGTGTTCCCCTCGCGCCCAGAGCTGACGCAGTTTCCCGAACCGCTGCGATGCCTCGTGATGGCGGTTTCTCTGATGCATGAGAATCGCCAATTCCAGCTCTAACTGTGGCGACAGAATTGCCCGGTTGCCGTCGAGGGTTTCGAGCAACTCCAGTTGCAGAGCGAAGTCCTTCGGGTGATCCATACAGGCCAAGATGTAGCGTAGTCGGACCGCCTGTGCGTTGGACCGCAACAGTGGATGCCCTAGCCGCGCGGCCGCGTCGATCCGGTTCGCTCGGGGAAAGTCATCTAGCGACATGCCCTCACGCCCGGTTATCCCTTCGCCCAAGGCAGACAGTGCTTGCTGGATTGCCTCGCCTTCAGATGAGGGCTCGGCGTCACGCACCGCCCCGGCTGAACGAAGCAGCAACTCGAACGCCTTGTCGGCGAGGCGCGACAGAGCGTTTCGCCGCAACTCTGCGGTCTCTCGCTGCATGGCCCCGTAGACGATACCCAGAACCTCTAGTGCGATACTTGCCGCGCCTTCTGGATCCTCATCAGCCCCTATGAGCCGGTCGCGCGCATAGACTTCCAGAACGTAGGAATTGTCAGGGTTCAGCCTGTAGGCACTATAGGTCGCCCTGTTTGCCTTGGCGCGCAGGGCCGCCACCTGTTCGGCCGACATTCCGCGACGTGTCTCCACCTCGGCGAGGTCGTGATATGCATGAGCGAGCGAATTGTAGAGGTTCAGGTCGGGCTCGCCGCCTGGGTCGTACTCAAGAACCAGCGCGGCTTCGATATCCCCAGTGGCGCGCCGTAACAAATCGGCGCGCTCATCATCGGTGATCGGAAACATGGCGTCGTCCTTCGCGATGCGCCGCCGCGATATCGAGACATGGTGAAGAAATGTCCGGCTGGTCGTGCGAAATTCTTTCGGCATCGCGTCCAGAACCTCCAGCACTTCGCGCCAATAGAGAGCGAACTCGCTGCGGCCTTGTCCGGGGTCGATCTTGAAGATGCTAGTGGCGAAGGTTTCGGCCAGTTCCACTAGGTCCGGGTGCGCAAGCATCGGGTTGGCGGCGATCTTAGCTAAAACCATCAGCCGCAGGTGATCGGGATTCTGCGCCTCAGTCAGCCCGGCCGAAGCGCGGGCGGGGGCATCGTAAAACAGCCCGGTTAAAAGGAACCGTCCCAGTTGATCGTGGATCATCGCCCAGAGGCTTACCGTGCCGAGGCGCTGGCGCACCACGCCCAAGGCTCCGACGGTCGATTGCAGATCAGAGAGTTTGTCACGGGTCGGAAAGTCTTCGGACCGCGGCAGCAGTATTTCAGGCAGAAGCTGGCGCACCGTGCTCATGGCGGCGATGTCGATTATCGCGCGCCGCACAACCGGATCAGCCACCTTCTGCCGAAACTGTTCGTAAAGCCAACTCTGTACTGTTTCCGTAAGGTCGATTTGCCGCTGCAGCCAAAATGCCAGCGCGATCCAGAATACGGAATGGCCCGCCGCGGGTCCGACGAGTGAGTGTTTGACGAACGCCTGCCATTCGTGAGCATCGCGCGCTGTGCCAAGTGGTTTAAGAAACCGGTTCAGGTGTCTGCCCAAGCCCATCGCCGCTTCCTGCGAGATCTCGTGGGACAGATCGCAAAGATGTTCCAGACGCTTCTCGGAATAGATGGCGACTGGTAGCTGTGCATCGGTGACGAAGACGATGCAGATCCGGCGCCCAGCCCCCGTGATCTGCCTGGCAAATGTCGCGATATCCCCTTCGCGTCCCTCCCACTGCGACCGATCGAACACTATCAGCCAAGGTGCCTCGTACTGGCGCAGGCCCTTTCCGATTTCAGCCGAAGCGATACCGTTCAAACAGGAGGTAATGAAATTCGCTACGGCGTGTCCGCTGGGCGCAAAGGGGGCTTGAGTAGCTATCAGCGTCGGATAACCGTCCATGGCCGCACCGAAGGCAAGATCACGGATGAACGTGGTCGCCCCTGCTCCGGATTCCGCCCGGATGTAGAACATCCGACTGGCCTCCGGTCCGTTACGGTCGAGTTGCCGCAGCGCCTTTGTTATGGTGTTCTTGGCGCCATCGTCCCGAGTCCACGGCATTTGCGCAGCGTAGGGTCGCCAAGAAGCCGACGGATCCTGGAAGAACCCGTTGATTTCCTCCGAGGTCAGTCCCTCTGGCGTCACGTATTCCAGATGAGCCTCGGAGAGCAGTTCGTAATTGCCCAGTAGCGGATGCTCGGGATCATCGCGTCCCGACAGGTCGACGCGGTGTCGGCCTCCTTGGGCATCCCGAATGCGGATGATGAGCCGGTCGTCAGCGCGCTCCGTATAGCGTCTATGCAGGGCTTCCGACAGCAACGCCGCTGGGGCTGGCAACAGCGTTACCCGCCGCGCCCCCGCGTCTGCCTGCCATTCAGCTATCTTCTGACGAGCTTTGGGATCATCGCTGACGATCGTCAAGCCGCACTGGAATCCGTCTTGCCAAAGTTGTCCCAATTCAACTGGCAGCGTCAGATCGGGTCCGCCGAGCACCACGAGGCTCCGGACACCGCGTTGCTGCAACTCCATGATCATTTCTATCCGGCGCGCCCGAGCGGCAAATCCTGTCTTCTCGGCTTCGGTGCGACCGTTGAGCAAGAAGATCGGAAGGCTCCGGGGCGGCAGCACGGTGTTTGAGGGAGAGACATCAATGACATGCATCAGCCCTCTCCGGCGAACGAGCGGAGTCTCGATCGCACTGTCCAAAGCATCAATAGCCTTGAGCAGGCCCTCCGATGCGGTCTCACTAAGGACGAATTCCCAGGGCAGGCTCAACACCCTAGCGGTCGCTTCTGGGCCTGCCGCTTCGGCAAAGGCGGGCAAAAGCCAGAGACTGGAATCGCGTGAATCAAGTTCCGCCAAGATCGGAAGGGCGTCGGGAGCAAGAACTTGCAGCCCTTCAGCGACACTGATCATATGTTCCATCTCCGGAAAAAATCATCGACTGCGGCATCAATATTCGAGAAGGAAAGCCGAGAATACTCAAAACACAACCCTAAAGATTGAGATTGGCCAAGCGCTTCTCGTCCTGAAACGAGCATTTTCTGAACAAGCAGCGCATTCGCCAAAAGTGCCCTCTGCAGCCATTAGTCGAAGAGCGCTGATACGATGGTTCGCCGCGACTAGCACGAATGTCGGCTCAGGGCTGGGCACCACGGTGCCCGGCGACACGCTCGACCGGCAGCTATGGGCCGCTCCCGTAGACCGCCCCCCTATCCCGCTTGCCCCATCGCCCCCCTTCGGCTAAAGCGCGGCCATGAGCAACGCACCCGTTCTTCCGCCCGAAATCGCCCGCCGCCGGACCTTCGCGATCATCGCGCACCCGGACGCCGGCAAGACCACGCTGACCGAAAAGTTCCTGCTCTTCGGCGGCGCCATCCAGATGGCCGGTCAGGTGCGCGCGAAGGGCGAGGCGCGGCGCACGCGCTCCGACTTCATGAAGCTCGAACAGGACCGCGGCATCTCGGTCTCCGCCTCGGCGATGAGCTTCGATTTCCGCCACTACCGCTTCAACCTCGTCGACACCCCCGGCCACTCGGATTTCTCCGAGGACACCTATCGCACGCTCACCGCCGTCGACACCGCGGTGATGGTGATCGACGGTGCGAAGGGCGTCGAAAGCCAGACCCGCAAGCTCTTCGAGGTCTGCCGTCTGCGCGATCTGCCGATCGTGACCTTCTGCAACAAGATGGACCGCGAGGCGCGCGACACGTTCGAGATCATCGACGAGATCCAGGAGAACCTGGCGATCGACGTCGCGCCGGCGAGCTGGCCGATCGGCTCGGGGCGCGAGTTTCTGGGCTGCTATGACCTGATCAACGACCGGCTGGAGCTGATGGACCGCGCCGACCGCAACCGGGTGGCGGAATCGATCGAGATCAAGGGGCTGGAGGATCCGCGTCTGGCCGATCACGTCCCCGCCGATCTGCTGGCGAAGTTGCGCGAAGAGATCGAGATGGCGCGCGAGCTTCTGCCGGCCTTCGACCGGGCGCGGTTCCTCGAGGGCTCGATGACGCCGATCTGGTTCGGCTCGGCGATCAATTCCTTCGGCGTCAAGGAGCTGATGGACGGCATCGCGAGTTTCGGCCCCGAGCCGCAGCCGCAGCCCGCGCTGGAGCGCCAGATCAGCGCCGACGAGAAGGCCGTCACCGGCTTCGTCTTCAAGGTGCAGGCGAACATGGATCCGAAGCACCGCGACCGCGTCGCCTTCGTCCGCCTCGCCTCGGGCCATTTCGAACGCGGCATGAAACTGCTCCACGTCCGCTCGAAAAAGCCGATGGCGGTGTCGAGCCCGGTGCTTTTCCTCGCCTCGGACCGCGAACTGGCGGAAGAGGCCTGGGCCGGCGACATCATCGGCATCCCGAACCACGGGCAATTGCGCATCGGCGACGCGCTGACCGAGGGCGAGACGCTGCATTTCACCGGCATCCCCTCCTTCGCGCCGGAACTGCTGCAATCGGTGCGCGCGACCGACCCGATGAAGGCCAAGCACCTCGAAAAGGCGCTGATGCAATTCGCCGAAGAGGGCGCGGCGAAAGTGTTCAAGCCCTCGATCGGCTCGGGCTTCATCGTCGGCGTCGTCGGCGCGCTGCAGTTCGACGTGCTGGCGAGCCGGATCGAGATCGAATACGGCATCCCCGTCCGCTTCGAGCCCAGCCAGTTTACCTCGGCGCGCTGGGTGCAGGGGCCGAAGGAGGTGGTGGAAAAGCTCGTGAACGCGAACAAGCAGCATATCGCGCTCGACCACGACGGCGACGTCGTCTTCCTCACCCGGCTGCAATGGGACATCGACCGCGTGCTGCGCGACTACGAGGGCGTGAAGCTGTCGGCGACCAAGGAAATGATGCAGTGACGCCGCTGCCGCCCGATCTGATCACCCGCCTCGCCACTGCCGCGCAGGCGCCCGAGGGGGTGCACAGCGTCGAGGCGCTGGCCGATCTCTGGCTCGCCGATCACCGCGAGGACGGCGGCGATCCCGATGCGATGACCTGGTCGGATCTCTGCGTTTTTGAGCTCGACGCCCACCCCGAGGAGCTTTTCGCCTTCTGCCTGCGCGCGATCCGCAAGGCGGAAAATCCCTGGCAGGTCGGGCTGGTCGCCGCCGGCCCGCTCGAGGAGCTGATCGCCGCCCGGGGCGCCGCGATCATCGACCGGCTCGAGGAGGCCGCGCGCCGCTCGGCCCGGGTCCGCTTCGCGCTCACCGGGATCTGGCAGGGCGAGACCGCGCCCGAGATCTGGGCGCGGATCGAGGCGGCGCGGATCGGCGCGATGGAAACCGGCTTCGACGCCGGCGGCCCGCTGCCGCCCGCCTGAACGTCAGTCGACGATCTCGAGCTCCATTCCCACCTCGCAGGACAGCACCTTCGAGACCGGGCAGCCCGCCTTCGCCGCCTCGGCGGCCGCACGGATCGCCTCGGGCGTGCCCCTGCCCGAAACCCGCACCTTGAGCATCGAGGCGGTGATCGCGAAGCCCGCCTCCTGCTTTTCCATCCGCACCGTGGCGACGGTGTCGATCACCACGTCGCTCACCCCGGCGGCGGCCAGCCCGCCCGAGAGCGCCATCGAGAAACAGGCGGCATGGGCCGCGGCGATCAGCTCCTCGGGGTTGGTGCCGGGGCGCCCCTCGAAGCGGGCGCCGAACCCGTAGGGCTGCGCCGCCAGCGCCCCCGACTGCGTCGAAATGCTGCCGCTGCCCTCGCGGATCGGGCCTTCCCAATGTGCGGAACCGGTTTTCTGGATCATCTGCGCTCTCCCATGATGCGCCGAAGCGGCGCCCAGAAGAGCAACATAACGCGCGCCGAAAGGTTCCGCGCGCCGGTTTTCGCCCCCTCGCGCCCTTTGCGCTTTCGCCTTGCCCAAAATACCTCGGGGGTGAATTCGGCGCAGCCGAAGAGGGGGCAGCGCCCCCTGCCCGCCCGCGATCTCCGCTCAGAAATCCGGGTCGATCAGCCGGTGATATTCCTGGATCGCGAAACGGTCGGTCATCCCCGCAACGTAATCCAGAACGACGCGCGCGAGTTCGGTGCGCCCGTCGTTGCCCTTCGCCTGCGCCGCGGCGACATCGCCCTGCCAGTCCTCGGGCAAAAGCTCGGGCCGGTCGAGGAAAAGCGGGAAGAGCTCGTTGATCATCCCCGTCACCCGCTTGCGTTCGACGACCACGCTCGGCGCGCGATACATGCGCTGGAACAGGAACATCTTCACGACCTTGAGGCTCTGGTAGAGCGGTTTTGAGAAGCGGATGATCGGCCCGTCCATGTGGCGGATGTCGTCGACGCTTTGCGGTTGCAGGCTCAGGAGCCGGTTCTGCGCCACCGCGATCACGTCCTCGACCATCACGCCGAAGACGCGGCGCAACGCCTCGTGCCGGCGCCGGGTGGCATCGAGCCCGGGATAGGCGCGGTCGACCGTGGCGAAACACTCGCCGATCATCGGGAGTTCGCAGAGGTCATCCTCGGTGAAAAGCCCGGCGCGCAGCCCGTCGTGCAGGTCGTGGTGGTTATAGGCGCAATCGTCGGCCACCGCCGCCACCTGCGCCTCGGCGCTCGCGTTGGTTTCCAGCTCGAGGTTCCATTGCGCGTCGAATTCGGCGAGCGCATAGGGCAGGCTCGCGCGGTCGGGCACCTGATGCGAGCCCCCCTTGTCCGAGATCACCGGCCCGTTGTGCTTGGCGATGCCCTCGAGCGTCTCCCAGGTCAGGTTCAGCCCGTCAAAGCCGGCGTAATGGCGTTCGAGCTTCGTCACGATCCGCAGCGCCTGCGCGTTGTGGTCGAACCCGCCGTAATCCTTCATCAGCACGGCGAGCGCATCCTCGCCGGTGTGGCCAAAGGGCGGATGGCCGAGGTCATGGGCCAGCGCCACCGCCTCGGCCAGATCGGTGTTGAGGCCGAGCGCCCCCGCGATCGTGCGCGCGACCTGCGCCACCTCGATCGTGTGGGTCATGCGGGTGCGGTAATAATCGCCCTCATGCTCGACGAAGACCTGGGTCTTGTGTTTCAGCCGGCGGAAGGCGGAGGAATGGATGATCCGGTCGCGGTCGCGCTGGAAGGGCGTGCGAAAGGTGGAATAGCTTTCGGGATAAAGCCGCCCGCGGCTCGCCTCGGGGTGGCAGGCATAGGGTTGCAACACGTCTGTCTCGATCCTCGCTTGTCGCGCCTTTGCCCCCACCCTATATCGGGAAAGTAACGGAAGGACAGGCCATTCCCATGCTTTTGCCGCCGAAAGTCACCGATCGCGCCTTTGCGCGCCTCGCCGAGATCAACGCCGCCGGCGCCGCCCCCCGCGCGCTGCGCATCGCGGTGGAGGGCGGCGGCTGCTCCGGGTTTCAATATGACATGAAACTCGAGGAGACGGCGGCCGCGGATGACCTGATCCTCGAGGGTGCGGGCCAGCGCGTGCTGATCGACCCGGTCTCACTGCCCTTCCTCGAGAACGCGGTGATCGACTTCACCGACGAGCTGATCGGCGCGCGCTTCGTGGTCAACAACCCGAACGCGACAAGCTCCTGCGGCTGCGGCATCTCCTTCTCGATGTGAGGGGCGCACCCGCTCCCCCTTCCCGTTTTCTCAGCCCCTAAGAGCGCGGCCCCGCCCCGCGACCGGCCGCCACGACCAGTGCCGGAGGCACGGCACCGAACAGAAGCGCCCTTCCCCTCGCCGCCCCCCTCTCCTACAACTCCCACAAAGGGAGGCGCGCATGAAAATCGCCACGTTCAACATCAACGGGATCAAGGCGCGGGCCGAGGCGCTGATCGACTGGCTGCGCGAGGCGGCGCCCGATGTCGTGCTCCTGCAGGAGATCAAGTCGACCGACGAGACCTTCCCGCACGAGATCTTCGAGGGGCTGGGCTATTTCATCGAGACCCACGGGCAGAAAAGCTTCAACGGCGTCGCGATCCTGTCGAAACTGCCGCTCGAGGATGTCGAGCGCGGCTTGCCCGGCGACGACAGCGACGAGCAGGCGCGCTGGATCGAGGCGACGGTGGTGGGCAAGCGTGCGCTCCGGATCTGCGGGCTTTACCTGCCGAACGGCAACCCGGCACCCGGGCCGAAATACGACTACAAGCTGGCCTGGATGGAGCGGATGCGGGCGCGCTGCCGCGAACTCCTCGCGACCGAGGAGCCGCTGATCTTCGGCGGCGATTACAACGTGATCCCGCAGGACGAGGATGCGGCAAAACCCGAAGCCTGGCGCGAGGACGCGCTTGCGCTCCCCGAAAGCCGCGCGGCCTTCCGCAGGCTTCTGAACCTCGGGCTTTACGATGCCTTCCGCGCGCGCGAGCCGGGGCCGGGACAATACACGTTCTGGGATTATCAGGCGGGCGCCTGGGCGCGCAACAACGGCATCCGCATCGACCACATGCTGCTCTCCCCCCAGGCGATGGACCTGCTCACCGGGGTCGGCATCGACAAGGAGATCCGCGGCCGCGACAAGCCCTCGGACCACGTGCCGCTCTGGGTCGAGATCGACGCCTGAAGCCTGACGCAACGTAACTTCCCGCAACGCCCTCCCGCGCGGCAGACTGGCCGCAGGGAGGACAACATGACCGAAAAACCGATCAGCCGGTTTGCGGTGCCGTCACTGGCATCGCTGCCGCAAGACATCCGCGCGCGGATCGAGGGGGTCGCCGAAAAGGCGGGCTTCGTGCCGAACATCTTTCTCGCGCTCGCCCACCGGCCCGACGAGTTCCGCGCCTTCTTCGCCTATCACGACGCGCTGATGGAACGCGAGAGCGGGCTGAGCCTCGGCGAGCGCGAGATGATCGTGGTGGCGACGAGCGCCGCGAACGAGTGCCAGTATTGCGTCGTCGCCCATGGCGCGATCGTGCGGATCCGGATGAAGAACCGCATCCTCGCCGATCAGCTTGTGAGCAATTACCGCAAGGCCGACATCACGCCACGCCAGCGCGCGATGCTCGACTTCGCGCTGAAGGTGAGCCTGCGCGCGCAGGAGGTGGAGGAGAGCGACTTCGACCGCCTCCACGCCCATGGGCTCAGCGACGACGACATCTGGGACATCGGCGCGATCACCGCTTTCTTCGGGATGTCGAACCGGCTGGTGAACATGGCCTCGATCCGCGCGAACGAGGAATTCTTCGCGCTGGGGCGGTAACGGCGGAGGGGGCGCTGCCCCCGTCTCCTGCGGAGACTCCCCCGGGATATTTTGGCTCTATAGAAGCCATTTCTACAGAGCGGAAATATCCCGGGGGTGAGCGGCGCAGCCGCGAGGGGGCGGCGCCCCCTGCCCGCTCAGGCCTGCGCGCCGCCGTGGGTCACGTCATAGCCATAGACCCAGTCGAACCGGCCCAGAAGCTGCGCCGGCGCGAGGCGCGAGATCGCGCGCAGGCCAAGATGCCCCACCGCGCGGGTCACGCCCGAGAGGTGATAGTTGCGCGCATTGCGATTCGCCGCTTCGACGATCGCGGCGCAGCGCGGCGCGCGGGCGGCCTGATAGGCGGCGAAGGCCTCGTCATCCGCGTCATGGGTGGCCAGCGCCTCGGCCAGCATCCAGGCGTCCTCCATCGCCATCACCGCCCCCTGCGCGAGGAAGGGCAGCGTCGGATGCGCGGCATCGCCGAGGATCGCGGCGCCCGGCCCGTGCCAGGCGGCGGCGACCGGGTGGCGGAAGAGCCCCCAGAGCGCGGGCTCCTCGACCTGCGCAAGCCAGCCCTGAACCGTGGGGCAGAACTCCTCGAAGGCCGCGCGCAGCGTCAGCGGATCGTCGCGCAGGGTCCAGCTTTCCTCGACCCAGCGGCGGCGCTCCTCGACGGCGACGATGTTGCGCAGGCCGCGGCCGAGCGGATAGCTCACGAGATGCCGCCCCGCCCCCATGAAGACCTGCGCCACCTTTGGCGCGGCGTCGTCGCAGGGGATCAGCGCGCGCCAGGCGACCTGATGGGTGAAGAAGGGCGCGACCGCGCCGTTGAGCGCCTGGCGCACTTTTGAGTGCAGCCCGTCGGCGCCGATGAGCAGGTCGGCCTCGATCTCGGCGCCCTGCGCGGTGGTCAGCCGCGGCTTGTGATCGCCGATCTCCACCGTCTCGATCTGTTGCAGCAGGCGGATCTGCACGCCAGCCTCGCGCGCGCCCTCGGCCAGAAGCTCGATCAGCCGTGCGCGATGCAGGAAGCGATATTCCGCATCGGGCCGCAGCCGCGCGAGATCGAGCCGCGCGACGCGCCCGCCGGTCTCGCCGTCGAGAAGCTCGACCGCCTCGGAGCGCGGCCCCGCCGCCTCGAAGGCCGCGCCAAGGCCCAGCGCGCGCAGCACCCGCGCCCCGTTGGGCGAGATCTGCAACCCCGCGCCGACCTCGCGGATCGCCTCCGCCTGTTCGAGCACGGTGACCTCGGCCCCGCGCAGCGCCAGTGCCCGGGCCACGGTCAGCCCGGCGACACCGGCGCCGAGCACGGTGACCTTTCGTCCGATCAACACGGTTCTTCCTCCCGAAACGAGAACGCCGGCACCTTGCGGGCGCCGGCGACAGATAACAAGCCCGCTCGCCCGAAGGCGATGCGATCAGTCGTCGCGATGCACCCGCTCGCGGCGCTCGTGGCGTTCCTGCGCCTCGAGCGTCATCGTCGCGATCGGCCGCGCGTCGAGGCGCTTGAGCGAGATCTGCTCGCCGGTCATCTCGCAATAGCCGTAGTCGCCGCTGTCGATGCGCCGCAGCGCCGCGTCGATCTTGGTGACCAGCTTGCGCTGGCGGTCGCGGGTGCGCAGTTCGAGCGCGCGGTCGGTTTCCTCGCTGGCGCGGTCGGCGATGTCGGGCACGTTGCGCGCCGACTCGGCGAGACCTTCGAGCGTTTCGGCCGATTGTTCGAGCAGTTCGGCCTTCCAGGCGAGAAGCTTGCGGCGGAAATACTCGAGCTGACGCTCGTTCATGAAGGGCTCGTCCTCGGCGGGGCGATAGTCCTCGGGAAGGAAAGTTTCAGCTTTCATCTCGTCACTCACTTTTCGCGCCTCCGATCGCATCAGGGCTGACGACCCTGTGGCGCCGCTTGCGCGCTCCAATAACGCAACCTTGAGGCCATGTCACGCCCCCCTTTTCACGCAGCGTCAGGGTTGTGCAAGTCTTGATACCCTCGGCTTGCGGCGATTTCGGGGCGCGTTTAGGCTCTGCCCGAAAAAACGTCATCCAAACCGCCTCCCGGAGTTTCCCTTGCGCTTTCAATCGACCGACAGCTACGTCGCCCCCGAAGACCTGATCGTCGCGGTGAATGCCGCCGTGGCGCTCGAACGCCCGCTGCTGGTGAAGGGGGAACCCGGCACCGGCAAGACGGAACTGGCGAAACAGGTGGCGCAAAGCCTCGGCCTGCCAATCTATGAGTGGAACATCAAGTCGACCACCAAGGCGCAGCAGGGGCTTTACGAATACGATGCGGTGAGCCGGCTGCGCGACAGCCAGCTCGGCGACGCGCGGGTGAACGACGTGAAGAACTACATCCGCAAGGGCAAGCTCTGGCAGGCCTTCGAGGCGGATCAGAAGGTCGTGCTGCTGATCGACGAGATCGACAAGGCCGACATCGAGTTCCCGAACGACCTTTTGCAGGAACTCGACAAGATGGAGTTCCACGTCTACGAGACCGGCGAGACGATCCGCGCCGCCCATCGCCCGATCGTCATCATCACCTCGAACAACGAGAAAGAACTGCCCGACGCCTTCCTGCGCCGCTGCTTCTTCCATTACATCAAATTCCCCGATGCCGAGACGCTCAAGCAGATCGTCGCGGTGCATTTCCCCGCCATCAGGGAGGCGCTGCTGACCACCGCGCTGACCCAGTTCTACGAGATCCGCGAGACCCCCGGCCTGAAGAAGAAACCCTCGACCTCGGAGGTGCTCGACTGGCTGAAGCTGCTTCTGGCCGAGGATCTCGGCCCCGAGGATCTGAAACGCGAGGGCGCGAGCCTGCTTCCCAAACTGCACGGGGCGCTTTTGAAGAACGAACAGGACGTGCATCTCTTCGAGCGCCTCGCCTTCATGGCGCGCCGGCAGCCGCAGCGATAAGCGCCGGGCGCGCGGCCCCTCGGGGGTCCGATCTGGAAAGGACGAAGATGAAACCGGTTGCGGATCGCATGATCGTGCATGTCGGCATGCACAAGACGGGAACCTCGACGTTGCAGGGCTCGCTTGCGGCGCATCTGGCCGACCCGGCCTTTCGCTACCTCGCCTTCGAGCAGGCGAACAATTCCACCACGATCCGCCACGTGTTCTGGAACGACGGGCTGCAGGACGCGGATGCGCAGCTGCGGATCAAGGCCGAACGCCAGCGCCGCCGCGGCTTCGTCGCGATGACCCGGGCGCTCAACGCGCTCGGCCCGGAGGTGCCGATCCTCTCGGCCGAGGTGATCTGGTCGCTGCCGCGCGCCTCCTCCGATCAATTCTTCGACCTGCTGCGGATCTACCGGCGCAACATCCAGATCGTCGCCTATCTGCGCAACCTGCCCGATTACGTCGACAGCGCCTTCCAGGAGCGGCTGAAGACGCGGCGCGTCGATCTCGGCACCCCGACCGTCGACGTGCCCTACAAACGCGCCTTCGCGCCGCTCGAACGCCGCTTCGGGCGGCGCAACCTGCTGCTGAAACTGTTCAGCCCGCCGGCGCTGCACAAGGGCTGCGTGGTGCAGGATTTCTGCAAGACGCTCGGCATCGCCTTCGATCCGGCCGGGGTGACGCGCAGCAACGAAAGGCTCAGCCTGCCGGCGGTGCGCCTGCTCTACACCTACCGGCGCGTTCACGGCACCCCGCGGCGCGGCGATCGCCAGCTCTGCACCCGGCTCGCGAGCCTGCCGGGCGCGAGGTTCCAGCTCAGCCCGCCGATCACCGCCGCGATGGCGATCTGCGACGACGACGATTTCGCCTTCGCGCAGGAGCGGCTCGGCGTCGATCTGCGCGCGCGCGAGTCGGCCCCGGTGGAGCGGCAGATCGCCTCGGAGGCCGACCTGCTTGCGCAGCCCGAGGAAATCGACTGGCTCGCCGCGGCGACCGGTTGCGCGCAGGCGACCCTGCACAGCGGACCCGAGGCGGTGGCCGCCGCGATGGATCTGCTGCGCCAGCGGGCGCTCGCGGAGGCCCCCGGCGCGCGCTCCGAAGACTGATCTCCTGCGCTTTCATCTTGCGCAAAATACCTCGGGGGGCTCCGCAGGAGCGGGGGCGGCGCCCCCTCCCCGGCTTGCCAAAGCCGCACCACCCGTCCAGACTTCCGGCTCCTGTCCGTAAGAGTGAGCCGACCGTGCCCCAGCCCTGCCTTCCCGCCCGCGATCCGAATGAGGCGCATCGCGCCTCCACCCCTTTCGAGCTGCTCTTCGATCTGATCTCGGTGATCGCGATCGCCGCGGTGACGCATGGGCTCGCCCATGCGATCGCGGCCGGCCACGGGCTCGCCGTGCTGCCGAATTTCCTCTTCCTCTTCGTCGCGGTCTGGTGGGCCTGGATGAATTTCACCTGGTTCGCCTCCGCCTTCGACAATGACGGCTTCGCCTATCGGCTGCTGGTGATGGTGGTGATGACGGGCGAGCTGATCTTTGCGGGCGGCGCGGGGTATATCTTCGAGACGCTCGATTTCAGCTATGGCGTCTGGGGCTGGGCGCTGATGCGGCTCGGCATGGCGGCGCTCTGGCTCAGCGCGGCGCAGAACCCCGACTATCGCACCACCTGCCTGCGCTACGCCGCGGGGATCGTGATCGCGCAGATCCTCTGGATCGCGCTGTGGTATTTCGTGGCGCCGGGGTCGGGCACCTTCCTCGCGCTCGGCTGCCTGATCTGGCTCGTCGAATTCGCGGTGCCGATGGTGGCCGAGGCAAAGCGCCCCACCCCCTTCCACCGCCACCACATCATCGAGCGCTACGGCCTGCTCACGATCATCGCGATGGGCGAGATCATGCTCGCGATCAGCCACGGCTTCGGCCGGATGTTCGAGGATCACGCCGCCCTCGCCCCGGCGCTCACCGCGCTGGCGGCGCTGGTGCTGACCTTCGCGGTGTTCTGGATCTATTTCTCCGCCGAGGAGCATCTGAAATCGCGCGATTTCCCCACCGTCTTTCTCTGGGGCTATGGCCATGTGGTGATCTTCGCCGCGATCGCCGCGCTCGGCGCCGGGATCACCGCCGAGATCGACCTCGCCGGGCGCGCGCATGCCCCCGCCGCGATCGAGGCCCCGGCCCACGGCGCCCCCGCGGCCGAAGGACACGCCGCCCCGGAGGGGCACGAAGCTCCCGCGCCTGAGGGGCACGCCGCACCCGCGCCCGAAACGCACGCCGCCCCGGTCGAAAGCCACGGCGCCGAGCACGCGCCCGCCTCGGCGGCCTGGTTCCTCGGCGGGCCGCTCGCGGTGCTTTTCCTCGGCCTCTGGGCGGTGCGCGACCGGCTCTATCCGCTGGGCCTGCGCGGCCCCGCGCTGCCGGTGATGGCGCTCGTGGCGCTTGCCGCCGCCGCGCTCGGCCTGCCCAGCTGGGCCTTTGCCGCGATCGCGGCGCTCGCGCTGATCTGGCGCGTGCCGCTGCCCGGCCGCGCGCCCGCGCCGATGTCGCACTAATACCCTGCGCAGTCGCGCCCGGGCTTTGCCGCCGCCCTGCCTTGCCCTAGAACGGAGGGGGAGGACGCGACATGACCGAAGACGCGCTGGTGATCTTTACCCCCTCGGGCAAACGCGGGCGGGTGGCCAAGGGCACGACCGTGCTCGCCGCCGCGCGCGCGCTTGGCGTCGATCTCGACTCGGTCTGCGGCGGGCGCGGGATCTGCTCGAAATGCCAGATCGCGCCGGGCTTCGGCGATTTTCCGAAACACGGCATCCATGTTTCCGAAGATGCGCTTTCGCCCGTGAACGCGGTCGAGGAGCGGTATGACCGCGTCCGCGGGCTGAAGCCCGGCCGCCGCCTCGGCTGTCAGGCCTGCATCCAGGGCGATGTCCTGCTCGACGTGCCGCCCGAAAGCCAGGTGCACCGGCAGGTGATCCGCAAGAGCGCCTCGGAGCGGGTGATGGAGATGGACCCGGCGACGCGCCCCTTCCTCATCACCGTGGCCGAGCCCGACATGCACGAGCCTTCGGGCGACTTTCAGCGCCTCGCCGAGGCGCTCGAAAAACAATGGAACGTCAGCGGCTTGCAGGCCGATCTTGAAGTTCTGCGTGAACTGCAACCTGCCTTGCGCAAGGGCGCCTGGCAGGTCACCGCGGCGGTCTGCGACGCGGGCGACGGCACCGCGCCGCGCCTTGTCGCGACCTTCCCGGGCTATCGCGAGGCACCGCTTTTCGGGCTTGCCATCGACCTCGGCTCGACCACGATCGCGGGGCATCTGGTGCGGCTCGACGACGGTTCGGTGCTGGCGTCATCGGGTCTGATGAACCCGCAGATCCGCTTTGGCGAAGACCTGATGAGCCGCGTCAGCTACGCGATGATGAACCCGGGCGGCGACCGCGAGATGACCACCGCGGTGCGCGCGGCGCTTGGCGATCTGGCGCAGGCGCTGGTGACCGAGGCCGGCGTCGAGGCCCAGGCGGTGGTCGAGGCGGTCATCGTCTGCAACCCGGTGATGCACCACCTGCTCCTCGGCATCGACCCGGTGGAACTCGGTCAGGCGCCCTTCGCGCTCGCCACCAGTGCCGCGCTGAACTTCCCCGCGCGCGAGATCGGTCTTGCCGCGATCGCGCCGGGTGCGCGCGCCTATACGCTCCCGCTGATCGCCGGTCACGTCGGTGCGGATTGCGCCGCCGTGGCCCTCGCCGAGGCGCCCGAGGCGCGCGCGGATCTTTCGCTCATCGTCGATGTCGGCACCAATGCCGAGATACTTCTCGGGAATAATCAACGGGTTCTGGCCTGTTCTTCACCTACCGGCCCGGCCTTCGAGGGGGCGCAGATCTCCTCGGGCCAGCGCGCCGCCCCCGGCGCGATCGAGCGCATCGAGATCGACCCGGTGACGAAAGAGCCGCGTTTCCGCATTATCGGCAATGAGCACTGGTCGGACGATCCGGCCTTCGGGACGCCCGAGATCACCGGCATCTGCGGCTCGGGCATCATCGAGGCGGTGGCGGAGATGCGGATGGCGGGGATCCTCGACGCCTCCGGGCTGATCGGATCGGCCGAACAGGTGGGCACCGAGCGCTGCGTCGCGACCGGCCGCACCCATGAATACCTGCTGCACGACGGCGCGCCGAATGGCCCGCGCATCACCGTGACGCAGGGCGACATCCGCGCGATCCAGCTGGCGAAATCGGCGCTTTACGCCGGGGCGCGGCTGCTCATGGACGAGATGGGCGTCGATCACGTCGACCGCGTCGTGCTGGCGGGCGCTTTCGGCGCGCATATCTCGCCGAAACACGCGATGGTGCTCGGCATGATCCCCGACGTGCCGCTTTCCGCCGTCACCTCGGCCGGCAATGCGGCGGGGACCGGGGCGCGGATGGCGCTTTGCTCGCGCGCGGCGCGGCGCCAGATCGAGGCGCAGGTGCATCGCATCACCAAGGTCGAGACCGCGATCGAGCCGCGCTTTCAGGAGCATTTCGTCGCCGCGAACGCGATCCCCCATGCGACCGACCCGTTTGCGCAGCTGCGCGCCATCGCGCCCCTGCCCGAGGTCAGCTTCAACCTGGGCGGCGAGGGCAGCGGGCGCCGGCGGCGACGTTGAGCGCTTGACGCGCCGCAGCGCTTCGCTTATCTGAGGCCTCACGCGGGTGTAGCTCAATGGTAGAGCCGCAGCTTCCCAAGCTGATGACGAGGGTTCGATTCCCTTCACCCGCTCCAATCCCCTCCCCGGCACCGCTTCCGATCCGCCCTTTCGCTTGACCGCTTCGCAGGCTATCGAACGGCGTCTCACAGGAGGGAAAGATGAGCGACATCACCAGAATCGAATGCGGCGCGCGGATGAGCCAGGCGGTGAGCTATGGCGATCTGATCTGGCTCGCCGGTCAGGTCGGCACCGCGGGCGCAAGCGTGACCGAGCAGACCCGCGCCGCACTCGCCGAGGTCGACCGACTGCTCGCCGCCGCCGGCTCGGACAAGACCCGCATCCTCAACGCGCAGATCTGGCTTGCCGACATGGCCGATTTCGCCGAGATGAACGCGGTCTGGGATGCCTGGGTGCCGGCCGGCCATACCCCGGCGCGCGCCACCGGCGAGGCGAAGCTCGCCACCCCCGACTATCTCGTCGAAGTGATCGTCATCGCCGCGAAGGCGTAAGCCGCGCGAGGGGGCGCTGCCCCCTCACCCCCGGAGTATTTTCGCCAAGAAGAAGGCTGCATTTCTTCTTGGGCAAAATACTCCGGGGGAGTCCGCAGGACGGGGGCAGCGCCCCCTCCGCACTCAGCCTGCCGCGGCTTCGGCGGCGAGCTTGCGGATCCGTTCCACCATCGCGGCGAGCCCGTTCGAGCGCTGCTGGCTCAGGTGTTCGTTCAGACCGAGCCGGCCGAGTTCGGCCTTGGCGTCGACCGCCAGCACCTCGGTGACGCTCAGCCCGGAATAAAGCGCATGCAGGATCGCGATCAGCCCGCGCACGATCATCGCATCCGATTCCCCGTCGAAGGAAAACCGCGCCTGCGGCCCCGTGCCCTCGATCCGCGGCAGGAGCCAGACCTGGCTCGCGCAGCCCTCGACCTTGGTCGCGGGCACTTTCACCGCTTCGGGCAGCGCCGGCATTTCCTTGCCCAGTTCGATCACATGGCGGTAGCGATCCTCCCAGTCGTCGAGAAAATCGAAAGTTTCGGCGATCTCTTCGAATGCGGCGCTGGCCATCCTGTGCCTCCTGTTTTGCCCTGCCTAGCCCCGGGGGGCCCGAAGGTCCAGTGGCGGCTTTTCAAAAGCGCCGCGATCGGCTACCCAAGGGCAAATGGCCCGAGGATCTCCCATGCGCATCGCCCCTTCCGCCCGTATCGCCCTGTCGCTCGCGCTGGCGCTTTCGCTTGCCGGCTGCGGGAAGGAAAGCCGGGTCTATCCCTGGAACTGGTTCAAGGGCTCGCAGGAGGCCCAGACCCTCGACCCGAAGGGCGGCTATCCGAAGATCGCCGACGATCCGCGCGCCGCGATCGCCCAGGTGACGAAGCTCGAGGTGAAACCGACGCTGGGCGGGGCGATCGTCTCCGTCGCCGGCCTGCCGCCGACGCAGGGCTGGTGGAGCGCCGAGCTCGTGGCGGAGAACGACGGCAAGCCGGTCGAGGGCGTGATCACCTATCACTTCCTCGTCGCCCGCCCGACGCCGGGCAGCGCCGATGCCGCCCGCGTGTCCACGACCGACTCGCGCGAGGTCACCGTCGCCGCCTTCATCCCGAATCCGCGGCTGGCCGAGACGCACAAGATCGTGGTGATCGGCGAGACGAACACCCGTTCCGTCAGCCGGTGAGCCTTTCGCCCGAGACCGCCGCCGAGGCGGCCGCGAGCTTTGTCGCGACGGTGGCGCGCACGCAGGGCGTGACGCTCGATTATTCCGTGGAAAGCCTCGCCTTCGTCGACAGGCTGCTCGGCCAGTTCCACGACGGGGGCGACCGCGCGCAGGCGATGCCGAAGACCGTCGCCAGCGCCTCGTGCTATCTGGGCGAGGTGATCCGCCGCCATGCCGGCGGGGTCTGGATCCGCCCCGAGGAGTCGGATGCGCCGGAGGTGATGCGCTTTCCGCTGATGATGCGGATCGGCTCCGCCTCGATCGTGCCCTTCTTCAAGGTCGCGAAGCGGATCGACAACGGGCCGGAGGACGACCTCGTCTTCTATTACGCGGTGGTGACGAAAACCGCATCGCCTGCGGCGCAGCCCCCCGCCCCGGAGCCAGCGCAACGGCGCCCGGGGCTTTTCGCACGGCTCTTCGGGCGCCGGGGCTGACGGTTCAGACCACGACCACCCGCACCGAGCCGCCCGCGGCGGTCAGCCCGATCTCGCCCTTCGCGAGCCGCAGCGCATCCTTGCCGAAGACCTCGTTGCGCCAGCCGGTCAGCGCGGCGACGTCGCGCTTGCCCGCGGCGATCCGGTCGAGGTCGGAAGAGGTCGCGATCAGCTTCGAGGCGACGCCGGTCTCCTCCGATTTCGCCTTGAGCAGCACGCGCAGCAGATCGGCGAGCGCGGTGTTCACCTGCAGCTGCGCATCCTCGTCGGGGACATGCGGGAACTCCTCGGGCGGCAGCGCCATGCCGGCGGCGACCGCGGCGATGATCCCCTCGGCGATGTCGCCGCGCCGCGCCTCGCGCAAAAGCAGCCGCGACTTGCCCAGCTCGTCGAAATTCGTGGGCTTGGTCGAGGCAAGCTCGAGCAGCGCGTCATCCTTGAAGATGCGGCTCCGCGGGATGTTCTTGTTCTGGGCATAGCCCTCGCGGAAGCGCGCCAGTTCGCGCACCACGGCGAGGAAGCGGCCCGAGGTGGTGCGGGTCTTCACCCGCTGCCAGGCGTCCTCCGGGCGGGTGACATAGGTCTCGGGGTTCAGAAGCACGGCTTCCTCCTCCTCGACCCAGGTCTCGCGGCCCGATTTGCGCAGCTCCTTCGAGAGGAATTCGTAGATCACCCGCAGGTGGGTGACGTCGGCGACGGCGTAGGTCTTCTGCGCATCGGTGAGCGGGCGGCGCGACCAGTCGGTGAAGCGCGAGGTCTTGTCGAGCCCCTGCCGCGCGATCTTGCGCACCAGCGTCTCATAGCCGACCTGCTCGCCGAAGCCGCAGACCATCGCCGCGATCTGGGTGTCGAAGAGCGGCGTCGGGATCAGCCCGGCATCGGTGAAGAAGATCTCGAGATCCTGCCGCGCGGCGTGGAACACCTTGACCACCGCAGTGTCGCGGAAGAGATCGTAAAGCGGTTCGAGCGAGAGCCCCTCGGCCAGCGGATCGACGAGCACGGCATCGCCATCCTTCGCCGGCGGGATCGCGAGCTGCACGAGGCAGAGCTTCGACCAATAGGTCCGTTCGCGGAGGAATTCGGTGTCGACCGTGACATAGGGCCCGGTCTTGGCCCGGGCGCAGAATTCGGCCAGGGCTTCGGTGGTGGTGATCGTCTGCATCGCGCGTTCCCGTCGCGGGGTCATCCCGCCAATCCTTCCCCTTTAGGCGCTCGGCCCCGTGAAGGAAAGGCGAAAGGCCGCCCGCAGGCCACGCTCCGGGCCGGAGCGTGGCGCTTGGGTGACGCAAAGGCGGCTCAGGCGTCCTCCAACTCCTCCTCCTCGGGCTCGGCCTTGGCGGCCTCCTCCTCGGGGACGGCGACGGTCGGGATCTCGGTGCCGTCGTCGAGCGCGAGCATGCCGTAAAGCGGCTGGGCGCCGAGCAGATCGTCGGAACTCACCCCGGTGAAGGTGACGCTGTCCGTCTCGCCCAGGCGCAGCACCGCATCGCCCGCCTCGGTCTCGTCCAGCTCCCAGCCCTGATCCTGATACTCCGAAAGGTCATGGCCGTTGATCGAGAGGCTGTCCTCGCCGACGCTGAAATCGGAGATCACCACCGAGGTCGTGCCCGCATCGGCATCGCCGTGAAGATCGTAGCTGTCGGCGCCATCGCCGCCGGTGACCGCGTAATCGGCGTTGCGGCCCAGATCGAGATGCATCGTGTCGTCGCCCTCGCCGCCGTCGATCACCGCGTCGTGGCGCGCGAAGATCTCGTCGTCGCCCTGCCCGAGGCGGATCTCGTGGGTGCCCTTGAAGGCGTGGATCGTGTCGTCGCCCGCCAAGGCGTCGATCACCTCGCTGCCGGTGGGGGTGCTGTAGACGTCGTCGCCCGGGGTGAGCCGGATCGTCGGCATCGCGCCCATCCCCGCGAAGGTGACGTGATCGGTGCCGTCGTCCCCCTCCCAGCTGAGCACCTGATCCTCGCCCTGCGCGGTGAGGGAGAAGCCCTCGGGCAGGTCGTTGAGGTCGATCACCACCGTCTCCCCGCCGATCACCAGCTCGAGCCGGTCCTCGGCAGTGTCGAAATCGCTGATCCGCAGGTCGGAGGCCTTGCCGTTCGAGCCGAAACCATAGGCGGTGAAAGTATCCGCGCCGTCGCCGCCGCTCAGATCGAAGACCCCGGTCTTCGTCATCGCGACTTGCAGGCTGTCGTCGCCCGCACCGCCCTCGGCCACGCCGCCCCAGCGCCCGAGATGCAGCTCGTCATCGCCCGTGCCGCCGATGACCGTGTCGTCGGCCCCCAGGCCGATCACCGTGTCGTTGCCGCCAAGCCCGTCGAGCAGAACGCCGTCCTCCTCGCTGCGCAGCAGGTCGTCGCCCTCGGTGCCGAGAAGCGCATCGTCCCCGCCCGGCAGCGTGTCCTCGGGGTCTTCCGGGTCCACGGGGTCTTCGGGATCGACCGGATCCTCGGGGTCGACCGGATCCTCGGGGTCGACCGGGTCTTCCGGGTCAACCGGGTCTTCGGGATCGACCGGGTCTTCGGGATCGACCGGGTCTTCAGGGTCGACCGGGTCTTCAGGGTCGACCGTCTCGCCGCTCAGCGCCGCATAGACGTCGTCGCGGGACAGCCCGTCGAACTGCAGCACGACCTCGTAGTTCATCTCAGACGCGTCATAGGTGAGGATCGCCCCGCCCTCGGCATCGACCAGCGCATCGGGATTGTCGAGGATCCAGGCCTGCATCTCGGCCTGGGCCTGGGCGATCGCCTCCGCCTGCCCCTCGGGGTTGCCCTGATAGGCAAGCAGATTGCCGTCGCCGATCAGATGATCCTCGGCAAGGTCGAAATCGGTGACATGCATCATCCCGGGGCCAGCGGTGCCATAGGTGAGCGAGAGCGTGTCCGAGCCCGCCCCCAGCGTGATCGCGAAATCGCTGTCCGCATCGCCAAGCATCGCGCCCGTGCTCAGCAGCAGATCGTCGCCATCCCCCATGTCGACCGAGGCCACGATGCGCGAGTTGCCCCCGTCATTGTTGAAGGAAAGCGAATCCGCCCCCGCCCCCATGTCGAGATCGAAGTCATTGCTGTCGTCGAGCTCGTCGTTCCCAAAGTAGCTGAAACGAACAGCGGCGGAATCGTCGCCATCGCCGGCGCTCAGCGTCAGATCCGCGCCGTCGGTCAAGATCGAGTCATTGCCCGCGCCGCCGTCGACCTGATTTCCAAAGCCAGAGGCGTCGAGCGTGTCATTGCCGTCGCCGCCCGCGACCGTGTTCGTATCGCCCTGAACCCCGACATAGTCATCGTCCGCGCCGCCATCGACCTGGTGGTCGTTGCCATAGATAGTGAAGGTGTCATTGCCGTCGCCGCCCATGACCGTGTCCGCATCGCCGTTGACGAAGACATTGTCATCACCCGCACCGCCGTCGATCAGATTGCCATCGTGATAGACTTGAAATTCGTCATTGCCCGCTCCGCCCAGAAGCGTCGCCGCGCCCTCCGTGCCGTAGAGCCAGTCGTCCCCCTCGCCCCCGTCGGCCGAGATGTCCTGTTCATAAACCCAGAGGGTATCGTTGCCCGCACCGCCGGTGATCGTGGAACCCGCGGCTGAGTCGTAGAAGGTGTCGTCCCCATCGCCACCATCGGCACCGCCGCCGGCACTCCAATAATCAAGCCACAGCGCATCGTTGCCGAGGCCGCCCAGAAGCTCCACCTCCACGCCATAGGCGCTCAGCGAGTCATCCCCTGCCCCGCCATCGACGGTATTGCCGTCAAGCCCGTCGATCGTGTCATTGCCGTCGAGACCAAGCAGCAGGACTGCCCCCGTGGTGTCGCTGCCGAAAGCGTCATCCCCATCGGTGCCGTAGATCACGACCGGGTCGGTTTCGCTTGAAACTGCCATCAAAGTCTCCGGTGCAAATGCGCGGCGTAATCGTCGCGGCGCCTTGGTGTTGAAAGCCCCTCGTCCCGGAGAAAGAACGGGGATCGCCTGCGGGATCGTGCCCCGAACCAATTGGGGCCACGGCACATGCTGCGCCGCCGACACTGCAAACCACCCGCCACTCCCACAGTGACAAGAAATAACTGTTAACCAATCTGCGGGGCCTGGGCCCCGGCTGTAAAGATGGCAAGATTATGGCGAAGCTGCAGATGCAGCGTGACCTAACGTCAAGGCCGCCCTGTCGTTTCCGTCACAGAAACAGCGTCTCGCGATTGTCGGCGACGAAGCGGCGAAGCACCGCCGGATAGAGCCGATGTTCGAAAGTGAGCACCCGCGCGGCGAGCGTATCGGCCGAATCGCCGGCTTCGACGGGCACCCGCGCCTGACCGAGAATCGGGCCGGCGTCGAGCTCGGGCGTGACCTCATGCACGGTGCAGCCGGCCTCGGCATCGCCCGCGTCGAGCGCACGCTGATGGGTGTGGAGCCCGGGGTATTTCGGCAAAAGCGAGGGATGGATGTTCAGCATCCGCCCCGCGAAAGGACGCACGAACGCGGGCGTCAGCACCCGCATGAAACCGGCAAGGCAGATGACGTCGGGCGCCGCCGCGGCAAGCGGTTTCAGCAGCTCCGCCTCGAAAGCGGCGCGATCCTTGCCGAAGGGACGATGGTCGACCACCGCGGTCGGCACGCCCAGCCGCTCGGCCTTCGCGATCCCGCCCGCACTCGGGTCGTTCGAGAGCACGAGGACCGGGGCCGCATAGCCCCCGGCCTGCATGTCCTCGACGAGGCGGACCATGTTCGACCCGCCGCCCGAGATCAGGATCGCGACACGTTTCACAGCAGCGCGCCGGTGTAGCTCACGCCCTGGCCCGGGGTGACCGCGCCGATCACGGTGACCGTCTCGCCCTCGGCCTCGAGCAGCGCTTTCAGCGCCTCGGCCCGGTCGGCGGCGACGACGGCGATCATGCCGATGCCGCAGTTGAAGGTCTTGAGCAGTTCCGGCTCGGCCATGCCAGCCGTCTCGGCGAGCCAGCGGAACACGCCGGGCAGCGGCCAGGAGGCCAGGTCGATCGTCGCGCCGAGCCCCTCGGGCAGCACGCGCGGCAGGTTCTCGGTCAGGCCGCCGCCGGTGATATGGGCGAGCGCATGCACGCCGCCCGCACGCACCGCGGCGAGCGCCTGCTTGACGTAAAGCCGGGTCGGCGCGAGCAGCGCGGCGCCAAGCGTGCCCTCGGCGAAGGGGCAGTCCGCCTCCCAGCCGAGGCCCGACAGCTCGACCACCTTGCGCACGAAGCTGTAGCCGTTCGAATGCACCCCGTTCGAGCCGAGGCCGAGCAGCACGTCGCCCGCGACCACGCCCGCCGGCAGATCCGCACCACGCTCCATCGCGCCGACGGCAAAACCGGCGAGGTCGAAATCGCCCTTGTGATACATGCCGGGCATCTCGGCGGTCTCGCCGCCGATCAGCGCGCAACCCGACTGCGCGCAGCCCTCGGCGATGCCCTCGATGATCCGCGTCGCCGGGTCGAGCTCGAGCTTGCCGGTGGCGAAATAGTCGAGGAAGAACAGCGGCTCGGCGCCCTGGCAGACGAGATCGTTCACGCACATCGCAACGAGGTCGATGCCGATCGTGTCGACATTGCCGGTGTCGATCGCGATGCGCAGCTTCGTGCCGACGCCATCGGTCGCAGCGACGAGGATCGGGTCAGTGTAGCCCGCGGCCTTCAGGTCGAAAAGCGCGCCGAAGCCGCCGAGGCCGGAAACGGTGCCCGAGCGGCCGGTGCGCTTCGCCGCCGGCTTGATCCGCTCGACGAGCGCATTGCCCGCGTCGATATCGACGCCGGCATCGGCATAGGTCAGGCCGGGTTTCGTGTCGGTCATGGCGGGCTCCGGGTTCGCGACTGGGTTCGCCCCTGCCTTTATCGCGTTCGCGGCGCAGGGGCAATCGTCCCGCCCGGCCCTGCGGCACAATCTCCGCCCGCGCGCCGCCTTGCCTGGCAAGGCCCTTCCGACTAGGCTCGAGGGGATTTCAAGAGCGCGCAAGGGCGGCAAGCCCCCTCGCCGCGCGGGCCGCATTTCGAGGATGGAATGAAACAGATTGCCCTTGCGACCGCGCTCATGATGGCCTGCACCGGCTCCATGGCCCTTGCCGGCGGCTACGGCGCGCCGGATGGCGAGCCCTCCCCGGTGACGGGGGTGGAGACGACGACGCCCGACAGCCCCGCCGACACGCAAGACGACCTCACCGGACCAGCCGCGAACCGGCCGGCGCGAGGCTCTGCCGCCACGCCCTGCGGCTCGGTCTTCGACCGCGGCACCCCGGCGTGCCGGAGCTGATCCCGGCCCAAATCCGCAGATCGCGGCGCAGGCATTCCTTGACCCCCGCAGGCGCCGTGATAGACGGGAAACCACGGTGGGCCTGTAGCTCAATGGTTAGAGCAGGGCGCTCATAACGCCTTGGTTGGGGGTTCAAGTCCCTCCGGGCCTACCAAATATCATTTTTTATCTCCTATATTCATACTGTTACCAGACTTCTTGGCGAACCTTTCGGGTTGGTTCGCCAGGCCTTCTTCCCGCTTCCCCCCGCTGGGAAGGCTTTCAATCGCAGAGTCGGCTTTGGCCTTACGATTGTATTTCTCGATGTATTTCTGCGCTTCTTTCAGGTCGTGGTGTCCGCTGACCGCCATCACCTTGAACACGTCGCCCTCAATCTCGGCGATGCGGCGACAGATCGCCTTGCGCAACCCATGCGACGAACAATTCGGCAACCCGGCTTTGTTGCACCAATTCCGCATGGACGACCCCAAACCAGCGGCGGTTCGCGCGCTGCCGGTTGCGGTCTCAAGGAAGGTGAAAGCGCCAGGCCGCACATGGGAAAGTGTCGCGGCCAGATAGGAATGGATCGGTATATTGACCTCGAAGCCATCCGGGTTCTTCTTCGTCTTGCGGCGGCGGTAGACGATCCTGCCATCGCGGACATGCCCCTTGCCCATTCTGACGGCATCACACTTCGCTGCGCCGGTATACAGCATCAGCGTCATGCAGAGATGTGCCGGCGTGCCGATTTCATGGACCTCGTAGAAACGGGTGATCTCACCCTCGTCCCATGAATGGAGGCCGTCCGGGTTCGTCGGATACCGCTTCACGCCTTTAACCGGGTTATCCGTGCGCCATTCGAGTTCGATAGCCAGATCCATCATCTGCGAAAGACGCTTCAAGGTCTTGTTTGCCTGTTGCGGCGTCTCGGCCATTTCCGCCTTTATTTCCATCACGTGGCGGCGGCGCAGGTGCGACACACGCTTTTTCCCGTGTCTCATACGCAGCGGTTCGATTACCGATCGGTAGTCTGCAGCTGTGCTATCCCCGACCGTCGGAAGATGCAGTTTGTAAAATTTTACGGCCAAGTCATTGAAGGTACCGGGCATGGTTCTAGAAGCGCCCGCGCCCTCGGATTTTTTCCCGTTTTCAGCCTCGGCGTAACGTCGTTGAAACTCTTCACTACCCCATTCCGAGCCAAGTTCGACAGTCAACCCTTTCCGACGGAATCGCCACCGGCGCTTTCCGTGGCGGTCAAGGTAAGATTTGGCATAAGGAAAGCGATCGACCTTTTTCGTCATATTTAGTCCCAGTCGTTATCGTTATCATCAGCTTCAGCTGTACCGATCTGGACTACGATCTTGCCGTCTCGGTCAACTTCAACTCGCCCGACGACCAGACCAGCTTTCGTGACGCCTTTGGTGGCCCTTGTTATATCAACCTGCTTGAACGCGGCAGAACGCGGACCGGACATGCGGGCGGGCTTCATTTTGCTTCTCCTCGTTGCGCACGATCCGGCTCGACCGTTCTTGTTGATATATACTCCTCGACCGCACCTGCCGGGATGAGATAGAGCCCGCCGACCTTCACATGCCGCAGCTCTCTCCCACGGATCAGCTTTCGGACCCGGGCCAGCGGCCAGCCGAGACGAGCAGCAACCTCCCGCGGGCTTTCGAGTGCGTGCGTAGGTTTTGTCATCGCGTGGTGACTCCAGTTCCAATTGTGGTACAATTCAGGATAGAAGCATCGAATCATGGAGGAGTGTTCACAAATGATGACAATCTTTCTCAAAACTTGTCAACCCAAGGATTCTTTGCTTTGCCCCTAGCTTCTTCGATCGGAGAGCGTCTTGACCAAGTCCGACGAACGGCGAACGCCTCACAAGCGGATTTTGCTGCCAAGCTAGGCATAAGCAGGACGACGCTTCACAACTATACCAAGGGAGAACGGGACATCCCTGTTCCGGTTCTGGCCAAGCTCTTGGAGGTCTATCGAGCCGATCCTCTCTGGATTCTGGACGGCGAAACAGGCATCCAAAGCAGAGAGTCCGACATCTTGCGCGAGCTTGGCGACATCCTGGAGCAAGTTGAGGAACGCCTTGAGAAGCGCAGAATGCGGCTCGGCACGAAGAAGCGGTGGATGATAGTTTGCCGCTTATATACCGAACGGCTCACCACTCTGCGGCAGACCGGAGAAAAGCCCTCGCTGGAAGCCCTTGGCCTGGATGACTTGCTGGATGTAGCCGCATGACCGTTGAAAATTTCACGCCCCCCGGACGGATTTCGGCTGATCAGATAGAAGCCCTTCTTGATGAATACACGCCTGACGAGTGGTTACCTACTGCGCTCCGGGTGCCGTTACAGGTAGGTATACTGGCATGCGCAATTGCTCTGGTTGCTCTGGTAATTCAGGCCTTTTTTCCGGCACACCGCTTGGTCGCCCCGCCGCTTTGGTTGATCTTTTATGTCCTCGTGCCATTCTCTGCTTGGCATATGCGCAGGCTGTCGAAGGCCCGGCAGCGCGAACACCAACGATGGAAAGAGGAATCCGATCGAAGAAATACATTTACCTTGCTGCGAGCCCAGACCTGCCACTGAACTTTCATCCAGCTGCGACTTGAGCCCGGTTGGTGTTTGCGCCGATCGGCGCAGGTTGAGCAATCGCCCGACGCGCAGAGCTATCAT
>NZ_JBFXGV010000025.1:0-46135 GCF_050177655.1 Paenirhodobacter sp. | reverse complement strand
GCGATCGGCGCCGGCGCGTTCGGCCACGAGATGCGCGGCCATGAAAGTGTCGCCCGCGCCGGTGACGCGGGTGACGAGAACGGGGGGCGGGGCGGCGGTGATCACCGCGGCGCCGGCGGCGCCATCGGCCGCGGCGCGCCCGCCGTCGGTCACCAGAACATGGTTCGCGCCGCGCGCGACGAGCGCCGCGGCCGCCGCTTCGGCGGAGGCGAATTCGGTCTGGCAGAGGATCCCGGCCTCCTCGAGATTGACGTAGAGCGTCGCGCCCGGATGCGGGATCAGCGGCGCGAGGCGCTCGGCCTTGCCGGGCGAGGCCGGGGCGATGCGCAGATCGGCGGCGGCGAAAAGCGGCGAGCGCGCGATCTCGGCGAGCAGGATCTGCGTGAGATTGCCGTCGAGCGCGATCGGCCCGGCCCAGGGCGCGCCGGCGTGGCCAAGCCGGCCATCGGCGAGCGGGCGCAGGATCTTGTCGCCCGCGGCCTCGAGGCTGTGCGCATCGGCAATCGCCGCGATCAGCCCGTTCACCCCCTCGATCGCCATGTAGCGGTCGGTCGGCAGGTCGTCGGAGCGATAGACGAAGTCGCAGTCGATGCCGAGGAGACCGGCCTCGGAGATCAGCTCGCTGCCCTCCGTGTCGCGCCCGATCGCGGTCAGGATCGCCGGGCTCAGCCCGAAGCGGGTGAGCGTCATCGCGATGTTCATCGCGACGCCGCCGGGCAGCCGGGTGATCCGGCCGGGCACGTCGGAGCCTGCGCGCATGTGCAGCGGCGCGCGGCCGATGATGTCCCAGAGCACGGAACCGATGCAGAGGATGTCGGGGGTCTTGTCCATGCCCCTTGGTGCCCCGCCGCGCGGCGGCGCGCAAGGGGCAGAGCCGGGGGCGCCGCCCCCGGACCCCCGAGGTATTTCGGGCAAGATGAAGGAAAACTGCATTCATCTTGCCGAAAATACCTCCGCCGGAGGCATCCTCCGCTTGCCAGCGGGGCGAGGGGCCGCTATATCGCGCGCACTTCACAGGCGGAGGCGGGCCTTCGGGGGAGACATCCCCGCAGGTCCACCGGTTGGGGCGATGCCCTGAAATCCTCCGCTCAGGCGCAAACCGGAAAGGAAATGGAACATGGCGCTTCCCGATTTCTCGCTGCGTCAGCTGCTCGAAGCTGGCGTTCACTATGGTCACCAGACGCAACGCTGGAACCCGCGCATGGCGGAGTTCATCTATGGCGAGCGTAATGGCATCCATATCGTCGACCTGACCCAGACCGTGCCCATGCTGGACGCCGCTCTGCAGGTCGTGCGCGACACCGTCGCCAAGGGCGGCCGCGTGCTCTTCGTCGGCACCAAGCGTCAGGCCTCGAAGGCCGTCGCCGATGCCGCGGAAAAATGCGCGCAGTACTACATGAACCACCGCTGGCTCGGTGGCACGCTCACCAACTGGAAGACCGTCTCGCAGTCGATCCAGCGCCTCAAGCACATCGACGAGGTGATGGCCTCGGGTGCGGAAGGCCTGACCAAGAAAGAGCGTCTCCACATGGAACGCGAACAGGCCAAGCTGCAGGCCTCGCTCGGCGGTATCCGCGAAATGGGCGGCCTGCCGGACCTGCTCTTCGTGATCGACGTGGGCAAGGAAGACCTCGCCATCCTCGAAGCGCAGAAGCTCGGCATCCCGGTCGTGGCCGTGGTCGACACCAACTGCTCGCCGAAGGGCGTGGACTACATCATCCCGGGCAACGATGACGCCGCGCGCGCCATCTCGCTCTACTGCGACCTCGTCTCGCGCGCTGCCCTCGACGGCATGACCGCGCAGATGGGCGCCGCCGGCGTCGACCTCGGTGCGCTCGAAGAAGCGCCCGTCGAGGAAGAAGCCGAGGCCTGAGGCCTTTCGGAGCGCCCCCACTTGCGGCCGGGCGCTCCCTGTCACCCGATTGACACGGGGCGGGGGTAACCCCGCCCGGACCATATTCAGAGGAGAAGTCCTATGGCGATCACCGCTCAGATGGTGAAGGAACTGCGCGAGACCACCGGCGCGGGCATGATGGACGCGAAGAAGGCGCTGACCGAGACCGACGGCAACATGGATGCCGCGATCGACTGGCTGCGCACCAAGGGCCTCGCGAAGGCCGCGAAGAAGGCCGACCGCGTGGCGGCCGAGGGCCTGATCGGCGTGGCCGTGAACGGCGGCCGCGGCGTCGCGATCGAGATCAACTCGGAAACCGACTTCGTCGCCAAGAACGCCGATTTCCAGTCGCTCGTGCGTGAAATCACCAAGATCGCGCTGGAAACCGGCGAGTCGGTCGAGGTGGTGAAGGCCGCCGACCTGAACGGCAAGACGGTCGAGGCCGTGCTCACCGACGCGATCGCGCGGATCGGCGAGAACATGACCTTCCGCCGCATGCATGTGCTCGAAGGCGACACCGTGGTTTCCTATGTCCACAACGCCGCGGCCGATGGCATGGGCAAGATCGGCGTGCTCGTCGCGCTGAAGGGCGATGCCGCCAAGGCGCAGGAGATCGGCAAGCAGTTCGCGATGCACATCGCCGCGACCAACCCGCTTTCGCTTTCGGAAGCGACGCTCGATCCGGCCGTCGTCGAACACGAGCTGCGCGTGCAGACCGCGAAGGCGCTGGAAGAGAATGCCGGCTCGGCCAAGCCGAAGCCCGAGCAGGTGATCCACAACAACATCATCCCGGGCCGGATGAAGAAATTCCTCGCCGAGAACACGCTGCTCGGTCAGGCTTTCGTCATCAATCCCGACCTGACCGTCGAACAGGCGGCGAAGGAAGCGGGTGTCGAGATCACCGGTTACGCGCGCGTCGCCGTCGGCGAAGGCATCGAGAAGAAGGAAGAGGATTTCGCCGCCGAGGTCGCCAAGACCATGGCCGGCGCCTGATCCTTCCGGACAGAACTTGCGACGCCGCTCCTTCGGGGGCGGCGTTTGCATTTGCGGTGGTGGAAACCGGGCGGGGTGTGATTGCGACCGCGGCGGGCGCGGAAGATAGCGGGCGCGAAGATGTCGGGCGCTTATGGGGGGCTGAAACTGTCACGGCCCAGACGGGTGGAAATGCACCCGCTGGACCGCTTGCCGGTTACCCGGTCGGGGCCTTGCCGGGAAATATCCGG
Source organism: Paenirhodobacter sp. (assembly GCF_050177655.1). Classification (NCBI taxonomy): domain Bacteria; kingdom Pseudomonadati; phylum Pseudomonadota; class Alphaproteobacteria; order Rhodobacterales; genus Paenirhodobacter; species Paenirhodobacter sp. Next base: position 43,018 of record NZ_JBFXGV010000025.1, on the reverse strand, counting down.
CAGCCACCCCCGTTCCTGGCCGAAGCCACCACTCACGGAACGGTGAGAATTTACTCCGGGAACGCGAGGGGAACGAGTGAGGTTTTCCTCACCCCCGCGGCAGGTTCAGGAAGATCTGCCGCTGCAGCGAGGCCTTGAGCACCGCCTGCGCCGTGGTCTCGACGTCAAGCGCCTCGCGTGCGAGACGCAGGTGTTTCTCGATCGTGCCCGGGGTCAGGTCGAGCAGCAGCGCGATATCGGCGGTGGTCTTGCCATCGGCCACCCATTCGAGCACCTCGCGCTGGCGCTTCGTCAGCTTGCGGCGGGAGGTGGGGAAGGGCATCGTGGTGATCTTCAGATGCATCAGCGCGTTGAGCAGCATGATCTCGCGGCCCTGTTCGGCCCAGATCGCATCCACCGCCTCCTGGTCGAGACCGCGCCGGGCGCAAAGTCCGATGCCGCCCTTCGCGCGCGAGGAACTGTCGGGAAAGGCGATCGAATAGCCCGCGAGCACGCCGTGGCGGCGGTTGAACTCGAGCACCCTGATCTCGGCCGGGGTCAGCAGGCCGGCGGCGGCGCGCGCGGCCGCCCAGCCCCAGGAACAGGCGCCGACATGGTCGGTCGACCAGCGCACCATCGGCGCGTCGCCGAAAAGCCCGTTGCCGATGAATTCGTCGAGATAGGCCTTCTCGTGGTTCGAGAGAACGAGATTGTCCTCGGGATTGCCGAAGCCGGGGGCCGTCACGAACCGGCTGAAACCATAGACCAGGCGGTCGAACCCATAGGCCGCCATGCGCTCGCAATGCAGCGCCCACACCGCCTCGACATCTTCGAGGGCGATCAGTCTTTCAATGTGTTCGAGCATCATCCCCCCGACAGGACCACCGCGGGACTCACGCGTCTCTGAGGCGTTCAACCATTTGCCACGAAGCTCGGATTCCATGCAAGGCCTTGAACGGCCTTGCGATTGTTACGTCGGGTTGAAATCGTTCCCTGCCGCGCTGTCCGCGGCGCGGCGGGCGGTTTCGCAGCGCGGCATCGCCAGGGTCTCGCGCGTGACCTCGGGGGCCAGCGCCATCAGCGCGTCGAACTGGGTCAGATAGACCTTGCCGCCGAGATGGGCGAGCAGATCGGAGCGCATCAGCCGGTCCATCACCGGGCCCTTGACCTCGCTCAGATGCAGCAGCACGCCGGCATCCTTGAGCCGGGCGTTCACCGCCTCGAGCGCCTCGAGCGCGGAGGCGTCGATATAGTTGATCGCCGGGCAGTTGAGTACGACATGGCGGATCGCCGGCTCGGCGGCGACAGCGTCGTAGATCGTGTCCTCGAGGAAGCGGGCGTTCGGGAACCAGAGGCTCTCGTCGATGCGGATCGAGAGCACCTCGGGGGTTTCGATCACCCGGTGGCGGCGGATGTTGCGGAAATGCTCGGTGCCGGGAACCTGGCCCATCACGGCGGCATGCGGGCGCGAGGCGCGCCAGAGTTGCAGCAGGATCGAGAGCACGACGCCGGCCGAGATCCCGGCGACGACGCCCTCGAAAAGGGTGACGAGGATGGTGACGACCATCGCGAAACCGTCGGCGCGCGAATAGCGCCAGGTCTTGCCGATCGCCTTGACGTCGATCAGCGAGATCACGGCGGTGAAAATCGTCGCGGCGAGCGTGGCCTTCGGCAGGTGGTAAAGCGCGGGGGTGAGGAAGAGCGTGGCGAGCGCCATGCCCACCGCGGTGAAGGCGCCGGCCGCGGGGGTGGCGGCGCCGGCGTCGAAATTGACGACGGAGCGGGCGAAGCCGCCCGAGATCGGCAACCCGCCGGAGAAGGCGGAGGCGAGGTTGATGCCGCCCTGGGCGATCAGCTCCTGATCGGGGTCGATGCGCTGGCGGCGCTTGGCCGCGAGGGTCTGGGCGACGGAGATCGTCTCGACGTAACCGATGATGGTGATGAGCGCGGCGGGCAGGGCAAGCTCGCGCCAGAGCGCGAGGTCGAAGGGCGGCAGCGCGGGCATCGGCAGGCCGCGGGGGATCGTGCCCACGGTGGCGAGGCCGAAGCGTTCGAGCCCGAAGCCCCAGGTGAGCGCCGTGGTGCCCGCGACGGCAAAGAGCGGCGCGGCGCGCGACAGGATCATCGCCGGGCGCGCGGCCATGCCGAGTGCTTCAAGAACGCCCTTCAAGTGCTTTCGAGACCAGAATAAAAATCCGATGGAAAGGGTGGAGATCAGGACGGTGACCGGCTTGATCGCGCCGAGGTTCTCGACGATGCCCGAGATCATCGGCAGGAGCGTCTGCCCTTCGGCGCCGGTGCCGAGGAAGTGCTTCACCTGGCCCGCGGCGATCAGCAGGCCGGTGGCGGAGATGAAGCCCGAGATCACCGGATGGCTGAGGAAGGCGGTGATGAAGCCGAGCCGCAGGAAGCCCATGGCGAGGAACATCAGCCCGGAGAGGAAGGCGAGCGCGATCGCGGCGCCGAGATACTCGGGCGTGCCGCGCGCGGCGATCTGGCCCACGGCGGCGGCGGTCATCAGCGAAATGATCGCCACCGGACCGACGGCGAGGGTGCGCGAGGTGCCGAGCAGCGCGTAGACGACGAGCGGCAGGATCGAGCCGTAAAGCCCGATCTGAGCCGGCAGTCCCGCCAGCAGCGCATAGGCGAGCGCCTGCGGGATCAGCATGATGGTGACAATCAGCGCCGCGACGATATCGGCCTCAAAGGTCGTGCGCGTGTACGCGCGCCCCCAGGTCAATATCGGAAAATATCGTTTTAACATAGGGCCTTGTCAGCCGTTATTCACACGTTTTCCGGCGTGGAATTGCAGCGCCGGCAAGAGCGAGGAATGATCGTAGCCCGCGGCGGCCGCGGCGGTGACGATCTCTTCGAGCGGGATCAGGCCGGCCTGCGACATGCCCCAGAGATGCGAGGAGCGCGTGCCCGAGCGGCAATAGGCAAAGGCGGGCTGTTCGGCCTCGGCCATCGCCGCCTCGAAGGCCGCGACGAGGTCGAGCGTCATCTCGCCCGGGTAATAGGGCAGATAGTGAAACGCCATCCCGGCGTCGGCCGCCGCCTGCGCCATCGCCGCGCTGCCATGCGCCGCGTCGACCTCCTCGTCGGGGCGGTTGCAGATCAGCGTGCGAAAACCGAGCGCGGCGAGCGCGGCCACGTCTTCGGGCTCGATCTGGGGGGAGACCGAGAATGTATCGGAAAGCTTGCGGGGATCCATCGCGCGTCCTCATGGGTGAGGCGGGCAGCGGCCCGCCTCGAAGATTACAGGCCGTTCACCGGCACCTTGAGATAGGTCTTGCCGTCGTCCTCGGGCGGCGGCATCTGGCCTGCGCGCATATTCACTTGCAGCGAGGGGATGATCAAGCGCGGCATCGCGAGCGTCGCATCACGTTCTGTGCGCATCTTCACGAAGTCCTCGGCGCTCTTGCCGCCCCCGATGTGGATATTGCGGGATTTCTCTTCCGCAACAGTGGTTTCCCAGGCGAAGCTGTCACGGCCCGGGGCCTTGTAATCATGCGCGACGAAGATCCGGGTCTCGTCCGGCAGGGTCAGGATCTTTTGAATCGAGGCATAGAGCGCTTCGGCCGAACCGCCCGGGAAGTCACAACGCGCGGTGCCGAAATCGGGCATGAAGAGCGTGTCGCCGACGAAGGCCGCGTCGCCGATCACATAGGTGAGGCAGGCCGGCGTGTGGCCCGGCGTGTGCAGCACCGATCCCTCGAGCGCGCCGATGGTGAAGGTATCGCCCTCGACGAAGAGCTTGTCGAATTGCGAGCCGTCGCGCTGGAACTCGGTGCCTTCGTTGAAGATCTTGCCGAAGGTGTCCTGCACCACGGTGATGCGGTCGCCGATGCCGATCTTGCCGCCGAGGCGCTCCTGAATATAGGGCGCGGCGGAGAGGTGGTCGGCGTGGACATGGGTCTCGAGGATCCATTCGACGCGCAGCCCCTCGGCGCGGATCCAGGCGATCACCGCATCGGCGGATTTCGTGTCGGTGCGACCGGAGGCATAGTCGAAATCGAGCACGGAATCGACGACGGCGCAGGAAAGGCTCGTCGGATCCTTGACCACGAAGGTGACGGTGAAGGTGGCCTCGTCGAAGAAGGCCTTGACCTCGGGCTTGAGCATCATCTTTCTCCCTTTGCCCTGCGATATAAGCGCTCGTCCGGGGCGATCAAGCGCGCGCCCCGCGACACGATGTCAGCCCCAGTGCCAGTTCGCGACGAGGCCGGGCAGCATCTTGAAATCGGAAAAGGCGACGGAATGGGGCAGCTCATGCACCGGGGTGCGGCGATAGCCCTCGGTGTAGAGCGCGAAGGGCAGCGTGGCGTTCTGCGCCGTCGCCGCGTCGATCTCGCTGTCGCCGATGAAGATCGCGCGTTCGCGTTCGAGCTTCGTTTTGCAATGCAGCGCCATTTCCGGATCTGGCTTGCGGGTGGCGAGGCTGTCGCCGCCGATCACCAGATCGAAGAGCTCGAGCAGTCCGACATGGCGCAGCGCGGCGAGCGCGGGGCGATAGGGCTTGTTCGTGCAGATCGCGAGCGGATGGCCCGCGTCGCGCAGCTCCTGAAGCGCCGCGCGCACGCCTGGGTAGCGGCGATTGCCTTCGACCTCGGTTTCATAATGCCGCACAAGATCTTGCAAAACCTCGGAAAAGAGCGGTCCGTCCGGATCCTGCCCGGCGTTTTCGAGCAGGCAGCGGACCAGATGCGGCGCGCCCTTGCCGACGAAGCCGCGCACCTCGGGGAGTGTCGGCGGGGCAAAGCCGTGCTCGGCCAGGACCATGTTGGAAACCGCATGGATCGCGGGGGCGGAATCGATCAGCGTGCCGTCGAGATCGAAGATCACGGAACAGGGCATCAGGCTGCGTCCTTCCATTTGATCGAGCAGCCCATCGAGGCGATTTGTTCGGCGGGGCCGTGGCCGGTGCGGGCGATCTGGAGCATCGCTTCGTAAAGCTCGCGCCGGGCGTCGGGGGGCGCCGGATTGCGGCCGGAGGCGTCGAGACGGCCGCGATACTGGAGTTCGTCAGCAGCGTTGAAGCCGAAGAAATCCGGTGTGCAGATCGCATCGTAAGCTTTTGCGATCTCTTGAGATTCATCGCTTAGATAGGGGAAGGCGAAGGACTTTTCCTTCGCCATCCGCACCATGTTGATGAAACTGTCCTCGGGATAGGTCTCGGCATCGTTCGAACAGATCGCGGCGACGCCGATCCCCTCGCTCATCAGCGCCTCGGCGTCGCGCTGCAGCCGGTCGAGGATTGCGAGCACATAGGGGCAGTGGTTGCAGATGAACATGATCAGCGTGCCACGCGGGCCGCGGATGTCGTCGAGCGTCAGGATCTTGCCCGAGGTGGCGGAGAGGGAGAAGCCCGGAGCCTTCCAGCCAAAATTGCAGACGGGGGGCGAAACGGCCATGAACTTCTCCTTTCAACTCCTTGGAGTGGTTAGATTTCTGCAACGAAGCGATAGGCGTCTCCGGCGCGTTCGACGCGGCCGATGCCGCCTTCGGGCAGATGATAGCCGATCATCGGCAGGCCGGATGCTGACAGTTCCGCGAGCAGGCCGAGGCGGGTCGAGATGCCGGTCTCGCCGTCCTGATCCGAGCCGGAGATCCAGTCTGGCACGGCGAAGGCGAGATGGCCGTTGCCGATCGCATCGCCGGTAAGCATCACCGCCGTATTGCCCGAGCGGATCTCGAAGGCCATGTGGCCGGGGGTGTGGCCGGTGCTTGCGCGCGCGCCGATGCCGGGCAGGATTTCTTCGCTATCCTCGAAGGTTGCAAGGCGATCTTCAAGTACGGAAAGGCGGCGCAGGGCACCGGCGGCAAAGACTTCGCGGCCATGGGGCATCTGCGTCGCGGCCTCGGGTGAAAGCCAGAAATCGCGCTCGGCACGGCCCATCATATGCTGCGCATTGGCAAAGATCGGTTCGTCGAATTCGTCGAGCACACCCCAGAGATGGTCGGGGTGGGCATGGGTGAAGACGACATGGGTGATGTCCTCGGGGGTGACGCCAAGCGCATCGAGCGCGGCGGATAGCTTGCCCGCCGTGGGCATGAAATCGGGGCCGGCGCCGACGTCGAAAAGCACCGTATTCGTGCCGTCGCGCAGGAGCGTCACGTTGCAAGGCGCCTCGACCTGCGGCGTGGTGATCCCGAATTTCGCAAGCATTTCAATGGCCCCGGGGTTGGGGCTCACGAATTCCGTCGGCAGCACCAGATGGCCGTCCGACAGCGTGTCGATCGTGGTCTCGCCAAGCGTGATCGTGGTGGCGGAAAAGCCGAGGCGGGGCAGCGCTCCCATCGCGCCCAGTGCCACGGCCCCCGTCATCAGGCGGCGTCGTGTGATTTGCATGACCTGTCCTCCCTTCAGGTATTCATGCTTTCGAATATGACGCCTGTCCCGCCCCGCGTCCAGCGATCAGAGCGCGGATTGCGCCGCCTTGCGGATCGCAGCGATGTTCTGGCCGTAGACCTCGGGGTTCGAGACCGAACCGCCCTTGAAGACGGCCGAACCGGCGACCAGCACATCGGCCCCGGCCGCCGCGACGAGGGGGGCGGTTTCGGTGGTGACGCCGCCGTCGATCTGGATGTGGATCGGGCGATCGCCGATCATCGAACGGATTTTGCGGGTCTTCTCGACACCGGAATGAATGAATTTCTGGCCGCCGAAGCCCGGGTTCACCGTCATCACCAGCACCATGTCGACGAGGTCGAGCACATCGGCGATGGCCTCGGCGGGCGTTCCGGGGTTGAGGCTGACGCCCGCCATTTTCCCTGTCGCCTTAATGGCTTGCAGGGTGCGGTGAATGTGCGGGCCGGCCTCGAGATGGGCGGTGATCATGTCGGCGCCTGCCTCGGCATAGGCGTCGATATAGGGATCGACGGGGGCGATCATCAGATGCACGTCCATGAAGGTCTTGACGTGCTTGCGGAAGGCTGCGACGGCGGGCGGGCCGAAGGTGAGGTTCGGCACGAAATGGCCGTCCATCACGTCGACATGGACCCAGTCGGCGCCCTGCGACTCGATCGCCTGGATCTCGCGGCCGAAATCGGCGAAATCGGCGGAGAGGATCGAGGGGGCGATCTTGATGGAGCGGTCGAAGGCGGTCATCGTTTCCTCATCAGGTGAGGCGGGCATTTCTGCCCGCCGGTCAAGGGGTTACGCGGCGGAGTTGAGCCGCAGTTTCTGGCGCCAGCCGGGGTAGATCTTGTCCGCATCGGCGGGGAAGCTTTCGAAGGCGCGGGCGAATTCCTTGTGGTCCTTGGCGAAGTCCAGCGGATCCGCGCCCTGTTTCCAACATTGCTCGGCCTGACGCAAGGAGATCGCGCCCGCCGCCGCCCCGTCGATATGGCCGAAGGAGCCGCCGCCCGCGGTCATGATCAGGTTCGAATGCCCGAGATTGGCGAAGAATCCGGGCATGCGCAGCGCGTTCATGCCGCCGGAGATGATCGGCGTGGTCGGGTTCATGCCGAGCCAGTCCTGGTGGAAATAGGGGCCCGGCGCGGCATCATCGGTGATCATATAGGCCATCATCTTGTCGGCGGCCTCGCCCTCCATCTTGCCGAAACCCATGGTGCCGGTGTGGATGCCCGAGGCGCCCTGCAACCGCGCCATTTTCGAGAGCACGAAGGCGGTGTAGCCGCGTTTCGCCTGCGGCGAGGTGACGGCGCCATGGCCGGCGCGGTGGTAGTGCAGGTATTGTTTGGGGAAGTGGCGGCGCGCGGTGGTGATCGCCTGCGGGCCGGTGACGTAGCCATCGACGAGGAAGGCGATGTGATCAGCGTTTTCTCCAAAGGTTTCAAGGATGTATTCGCCGCGGTGGATCATCTCGCGATAGTCGTCGGCGGTGATGTTGAAGGAGAAGAGCTTCGGCGCCCCGGTCTTGTCCTGCGCGCGCACCATCGCGTCGCGCACCGCGACGACCGTCTCCTTGAACGGGGCGAAGACCTGGTTGCCCTGCGGTTCGTCGTTCTTGATGAAATCGCCGCCGAGCCAGAAATCGTAGCAGGCCTTGGCGAAGGGCTCGGGGCGCAGGCCGAGCTTCGGCTTGATGATCGTGCCGACGATGAAGCCGCCGTTCACCACCGGCCGGCCCAGCACGCGCCAGAGGTCGGCGATCGTGGTCGAGGGGCCGTCGAACAGGCGCAGATAGGCCGGCGGCACCCAGAAATCGTGCATCTTGGCATATTCGACATCGCCCATGCCCTGGTTGTTGCCGATCGTCAGGGTCAGGAAGGAGGCCAGCATCGCCCGCCCGTCGATGACGTTTCTGTCAAAGAGGTCAACGGGATAGGCGATCTTCATCAGCTCCTTTTCCGGGTCGATCTGATAGACGAGCGCATCGACGCCGCGGGTGAAATCATCGGTGGTGCAGACCTCGACATTGGTGCCGGTCGAGCTTTCGGCGGCGAAATGCGCGGCGGTCTCGAGATAGCCGTAGCCGGGTTTCGGCTTCATGATATAGGCACAAAGGACGTGGCGCCCCCCGGCGATCAGGTCTTCTTCCTTGAGGTCGAGGCGGGCGTAGCGGTTCGACTGGTCCATGATCTCTCTCCCTTCGATCAGGCGGTTTTGCGGAATTCGGTGGTCTGCGGGGCAAGCGCGCCGCTGGCGTAGCGCTTGGCCATGTCATCCATCGGGATGACCTTGATTTTGTGGGCATTTCCGGCGGTGCCAAAGGCCTCGAACCGGCTGCGGCAGAGCTCGCGCATCGCGTCCATCGCCGGTTTGAGGAATTTGCGCGGGTCGAACTCGGCCGGGTTTTCGGTGGCGATGCGGCGGAACTGGCCCGCCATCGCCATCCGGCAATCGGTGTCGATGTTCACCTTGCGCACGCCGTGGCGGATGCCGCGGACGATTTCCTCGACCGGGACGCCGAAGGTTTGCGGCATCTCGCCGCCGAAGCGGTTGATCACGTCCTGCAGCTCCTGCGGCACCGAGGAGGAGCCGTGCATGACGAGGTGCGTGTCGGGCAGGCGGCGGTGGATTTCCTCGATCACGCTCATCGCGAGGATGTCGCCATCGGGCTTGCGCGAGAATTTGTAGGCGCCGTGCGAGGTGCCGCAGGCGATGGCGAGCGCGTCGACCTGGGTTGCGCGGACGAAATCGACGGCCTGATCGGGGTCGGTGAGCAGCTGGCTGTGATCGAGCTTGCCGGTGGCGCCATGGCCGTCCTCGGCCTCACTCTCGCCGGTCTCGAGCGAGCCCAGCACGCCCAGTTCGCCCTCGACCGAGGCGCCGACCCAATGCGCGATGCGCGCGACGCGCTCGGTGATTTCGACGTTATATCCGTAGCTTGCAGGGGTTTTCGCATCTGCCTCGAGCGAGCCGTCCATCATCACCGAGGTGAAGCCGTGGCGGATCGCGGTGAGGCAGGTGGCCTCGGAATTGCCGTGGTCCTGATGCATGCAGAGCGGGATTTCGGGGTAGATCGCGGCCAGCGCCTCGATCATCTTGGCGAGCATGATGTCATTGGCGTAGCTGCGCGCGCCGCGGCTTGCCTGGATGATCACGGGGGCGTCGCAGGCGCGCGCCGCCTCCATGATCGCGAGGCCCTGTTCCATGTTGTTGATGTTGAAGGCGGGCACGCCATAGGCATGTTCGGCAGCGTGGTCGAGCAGTTGGCGGAGCGTGATGAGCGCCATCGGTCTTCCTTTCAGATGCGGGATTTCGCTTCAGCGGCAATCGCTTCAGCGGTGATGTTGAAGTGATCGTAGAGCGTGGGGGCAGGGGCCGAGGCGCCGAACCCCGTCATGCCGACGAAACCATCGGAGGGGGCGAGGAAGAGATCCCAACCCTGGCGCAGCGCGGCCTCGCAGCCGATGCGCGGGGCGGTGCCGAGCACCTTCGCCACATAGTCGCGGGGCTGGGTGGCGAAGAGCTCGAAGCTCGGGGCGGAGACGACGGCTGCGGCGATGCCTTCCTGGGCCAGACGATCGGCGGCGGAAAGCGCGAGCTCGACCTCAGAGCCAGTGGCGATCAGCGTGACCTGACGCTCGGCCGGATCGCGCAGCAGATAGGCGCCGCGGGCGGTGAGGTTTTCGGCCACATGCTCGGTGCGGATCAGCGGCAGGTTCTGCCGCGAAAGGACCAACATCACCGGCTTGTCCCTTGACATCATGGCAATTTCCCAGGCCTCCGCGGTCTCGACCGCATCCGCAGGGCGGATCACCACGAGGTTCGGGATCGCGCGCAGGCTTGCCAGATGTTCGACCGGCTGATGCGTCGGGCCGTCTTCGCCAAGGCCGATCGAGTCATGGGTCATGACATAGGTGACCGGCACGCCCATCAGCGCCGAAAGCCGGATCGCCGGGCGGCAATAGTCGGCAAAGGCGAGGAAAGTGCCGCCATAGGGGCGCAGACCGCCGTGCAGCGCGATGCCGTTCATTGCCGCCGACATGCCATGCTCGCGGATGCCGTAATGCAGGTAATTCCCGGTGAAATCATCGGATTGCACCGATTTCATACCCTTCGAACGGGTCAGGTTCGAGCCGGTCAGATCGGCGGAGCCGCCGACGGTGAAGGGCAGGGTGGCGTTCACCACGCCAAGCGCCATCTCGCTCGCCTTGCGCGTCGCGAGCTTGGGGCGCTCGGCGCTGAGCTCGGCCTTGTAGGCGGCGATGACCGCGGGCAGGGCGCTGGTATCGCCCGCCTCGGCCGCAAGAAAGTCGGCGCGGGCGGGAGAGGCGGCAAGCCGCGCTTCCCAGGCTGCCCGCGCCGAGGCCCCCCGCGCCGCAACCCGGCCCCAGGCCTTGGCGATTTCGGAGGGGATTTCAAAGGGTTCATGGGGCCAGTTGAGACGGGCACGGGCTGCCGCGATCTCCTCGGCCCCAAGCGGCGCGCCATGCACATCATGGCTGCCCTGCTTGGTCGGCGCGCCGAAACCGATCACCGTGCGGCAGGCGATCAGCGAGGGGCGAGCCTCGGCGCGCGCCGCTTCGATCGCGGCGGCGATCGCCTCCGGATCATGGCCGTCGCAGGCCTGCACATGCCAGCCGGCGGCGGCAAAACGCGCCTGCTGATCGGTCGAGGTCGAAAGGCTGGTATCGCCGTCGATGGTGATATGGTTGTCGTCCCACATCACGATCAGCCGGCCGAGCTTCAGGTGGCCTGCGAGGTCGATCGCCTCGTGGCTGATACCCTCCATCAGGCAGCCGTCCCCCGCCATGACATAGGTGAAATGATCCACAAGATCAGCGCCATAGCGCGCATTCTTCATACGCTCTGCAAGCGCCATTCCGACCGCGGTCGCGATCCCCTGGCCGAGCGGTCCGGTGGTGACCTCGACGCCCTGGGTATGGCCGTATTCCGGATGGCCCGGGGTGGTCGAGCCGAGCTGGCGGAAGGATTTGATCTGCTCGATCCCCACCATGTCGGCATAGCCGAGCAGGTGGTTGATCGCATAGAGCAGCATCGAGCCATGACCGGCCGAGAGCACGAAGCGGTCGCGATCAGGCCAGTTCGGCGCGGTGGGGTCGAGCGTGATGAAGCGGTTGAAGAGCACGGTCGCCACATCGGCCATGCCCATCGGCATGCCGGGATGGCCCGATTTCGCCTTTTCCACCGCATCCATGGTAAGCGCGCGGATCGCATTCGCCATCATGGTTTCCTGAGTGATCTGAAGGTCTTTCATGGCGTTCCTCATGTAGGTCAGGCGCGTTTTGCGTCGCGCACGAGGCGTTCGATCAGCGGCGTCAGGATCAGCTGCATCGCCAGATCCTGCTTGTTGCCGGGGATCACGATCGAGTTCGCCCGGCTCATCCAGCTTCCTGCGATCATCTGCGTGAGATAGGGGAAGTCGATGCCGCGCGGGTTCTTGAAGCGGATCACCACAAGGCTTTCGTCCGGTGTCGGGATCCAGCGCGCGATGAACGGGTTCGAGGTGTCGACCACCGGCACGCGCTGGAAATTGATGTCGGTTTCCGAGAATTGCGGCACGATGCAATGCACATAGGCCTGCATGCGGCGCAGGATCACGTCGGTCACCGCCTCGGTCGTGTAGCCGCGCGAGGCACGGTCGCGGTGGATCTTCTGGATCCATTCGAGGTTGATCACCGGCACCACGCCGATCTTGAGATCGGCAAGCGCGGAGAGATTGACCTCGTCATTCGCGACGCAGCCGTGGAGCCCCTCGTAGAAGAGCAGATCTGTATCCTCCTCGAAAGGCGCCCAATCGGTGAAGAGGCCGGGCGCGACGCCCCATTTCGCGGCCTCGCGATCGTCGTGGACATAGTGCCGGGTCTGGCCCTTTCCGGTTTCGGAATAGGCTTGAAAGACGCCCTCCAAGGCCTTGAGTTCGTTGGCTTCGTAGGAGAAATGCGAAAACCCCTGATCGCCCGCGGCATAGCGGCGGTCGAGCTCGGCCTTCATGTCGGCGCGGTTGAAACGGTGGAAGGCGTCGCCCTCGATCGAGACCGCCTTGATCCCCTCGCGGCGAAAGATCTGGTCGAAGGTATTCTTGACCGTCGAGGTGCCGGCGCCCGAGGAGCCGACGACCGAGATGATGGGGTGTTTTTTCGACATTTTCAGCTCCGGAACAGACCGCGGGTGTTGAACAACGCCGAGGTCTCGTCCCCCGGCAGGTCGTGATAGGCGGCGACGCGCGCGACCTTCGCATTCGTGCCGAAGACGAAGGGCGTGCGAGCGTGCAGCGCGGCGGGCAGGGCGCTCAGGATCGGATCGGCGCCATCGGTGGCACCGCCGCCGAGCTGGGTCACGATCAGCGCGATCGGTGCGCATTCGTAGACATGGCGCAGCCGGCCGTGCTCATAGCCACGGCGCGCGTCGGCGGGGTACAGGAACACGCCGCCGCGCATCAGGATGCGATGGGTTTCGGCCACCAGAGAGGCAATCCAGCGCATGTTGAAATTGCGCGCCCGCGGCCCCTCGGCGCCGGCGACCATGTCGTCGACGAAGGCGCGGATCGGCGCCGGCCAGTGGCGGTAGTTCGAGGCGTTGATCGCATATTCCGAGGTTTCCGGGGGCAGGGGGCGGATATCGGCGATCCGTGCCCAGGCACCGGTTTCCGGATCGAGCACCCAGTGTTGGACCCCCGCACAAAAGGTAACGATCAAAGCGGTTTGCGGGCCGTAGATGATGTAGCCAGCGGCGATCTGTTCGCTGCCCGGTCGCAGAAAGCTCGCCTCGGCGCTGGATGCGGCCGGGAAGATCGAGAAGATCGTGCCGATCGACACGTCGACATCGATGTTCGACGATCCGTCGAGCGGGTCGATCGCCAGAGCGAGCCCGCCGGGGCCGAGATCGAGGATCTCGTCTTGCTCCTCGGAAGCGTAGAAGCGCACCGCAGATCCGGTCAGAGCCGCGCGAAACATGTCGTCGGCGATCAGATCGAGCGCTTTCTGCCCATCGCCCCCGGCATTGGTGCCGGCGCTTGCGGCGAGATCCTGGGTGATGCCGTGGCGGCCAATCAGCCACGACAGCTGCGCGCCGGCCCCGGCGAGACGGTTCATCACATCGGCCAGATCGGCCGCAAGGCCGAGGCCGTCGAAACTGGTGGACATCGAAGCTCCTCCCCGACGATGTTCAGATTTGATCCAAGCATTGCGGGGATTGGCTTTTTGTGAAATTTAATAATCGAAAAGATGCATTAAATTCTGGTGAAGTCATGCGGATGAATGCCCTGACGCTGAAGCAGCTGCGCGCGCTCGACGCGGTGGCGCGGAGCGGGTCGCTGACTGCCGCGGGTGAGATCCTGGGGCTGACGACGCCGGCAATTCATACGCAGATCAAGGGGTTGGAAGACGCTCTTCAAGTGCGACTGACGCAGCGTGCGGCGGATGGTGGCGGGTCTGAGCTGACCGAGGCGGGGCAGGCGCTGCGCGAGGCGGCGCTGCGGATCGAGGAGATTTTGTCGCAGGCGGAGGCCAATCTGGAGGCGATCCGGCGCGGACAGGTCGGGCGGCTGACCGTTGGCGTGGTCTCGACGGGGAAATATTTTGCGCCGCGGCTGGTGAAGATGCTGCAGGAGCGGCACCCGGAGGTGGAGATCGCGCTCAAGGTCGGCAACCGCACGGCGACGATCGAGGGGCTCGAGCGCGACGCTTTCGACATGGTGATCATGGGGCGGCCACCGCGGCGCCCGGAGGTGATCGCCGCGCCGCTCGGGCCGCATCCGCACGGGCTCGTCGCGCCGCCGGGGCATCCGCTGATCGGCCACGAGGCGGAGATCGAGGCGCTTTTCGCCGAGACCTTCATCGCGCGCGAACAGGGCTCGGGCACGCGGATCCTGATGACGCGCTGGCTTGACCGGATCGGCGAGGGGCGGACCTATGACGCGCTCGAGATGGACAGCAACGAGACGATCAAGCAGGCGGTGATGGCGGGGCTCGGCATCGCGTTTCTCAGCCTGCATACGGTGACGGAGGAGCTGGCGAGCGGGCGGCTGGTGGCGCTGCGCGCGCCGGGTCTGCCGGTGGAGCGGCACTGGTTTCTGGTGCGGCCCGAGCATGCGCGGGTGCGTGACGTCACGCTGCGGATCTGGGACGACATCCTCGGGCTCGAGGGGCGCTATCTTCCGAAGGTGCCGGGCGATTGACGCGATCGGGCATCGGCCTATCCTTGGCGTCATAGCCTCGGCAGGAGATCACGAATGGCCTATGCAATCGCCGTATCCAGCCCCGGCGGGGTCGAGAAACTGCACCGGATCGAGATCGGCATTCCGATGCCCGGGCCCGGGGAAGTCACTTTAAGACAGACCGCTATCGGATTGAATTTCATTACGGTTTTGCGCCCGTAATGATGCCGGATCGCATAGATAATTTACATAATATAGGTTATGCGAATCTTGTGTGGCGGTGAGGAGGGCATTTTTGCCCACCTTTCCTCCCTTAGACACCGGTCTTTCCGGCCCCGAAAATGAACTGCGCGAGATCGCTCGTGCGGATCGGTTTGTTCAGCACCACCGCCTGCATCTGCGCCGCGCGTTCGCGCAGCTCCTCCGACCGATCCGCCGTCACGATCCGCGCCGGCACGTCGCCCAGCCGCGCGCGCAGCTCGGCCAGACAGTCGAGCCCGTTCATCCCGTCGCCGAGCTGATAGTCGATCAGGCACAGATCCGGCTCGATCCCGGTCGCCTCGAGCAGTTCCAGCGCCTCTTCGCCCGAAGACACGTCGAACACCGTCACCCCCCATTTCTCGAGGAGCAGCACCATCGCCTTCGCCAGATCCGCGGCATTCTCGACGAGCAGCACCAGCAGATCGTTCGCCTCCGGATCGCGCGCGGCCTGGGCGATCAGCGTATCCTCGCCACGCAAAGCCGGCGCGCTTGCCCCGCGCAGCCCGATCGCAAAGGTCGAACCCCGGCCCGGCGCGGAGCGCAGGCTCAGCGGATGGCCGAGCAGTGCCGCGGCGCGATCGACGATGGCAAGCCCGAGGCCCATCCCCTCGGAGGCCGAGGCCTTCGCGTTCACCCGGTGGAACTCGCGGAAAATCAGATCCTGATCTTCCTCGCCGATGCCGCGGCCGCTGTCGCGCACCTCGACGTAAATCAGCCCGCCGCGCCGCCGCGTGGCGACGAAAATCCGCCCGCGGTCGGTGTAGCGGATCGCGTTCGAGATCAGGTTTTGCAGGATCCGCCGCAGGTAGGACCGGTCGGAGACCACCTCCGCCTCGGTCGGGCGGATCACCAGATCGAGCCCTTTCAGCGCCGCGATCGGGGTGAATTCGTCGGAAAGCGCGCGGAACATCGGGCCAAGCGCGACCGGCCCGACCTCGACCGCCGCGCGCCCGGATTCGAGGCGCGAGATGTCGAGCAGCGCGCCGAGGATGCTCTCGACCGAGCCGAGCGCATTCTGCGCCTTGTCGAGCGTGACGCGGGCGGTGGCGGAGAGCGCGTCGTCGCTCACCGAGGCGAGATAGAGCTTTGCCGCGGAGAGCGGCTGCAGCAGGTCGTGGCTTGCCGCCGCGACGAAACGGGCGCGCGAGGCATTGGCGCGCTCGGCCTGCGCCAGCGCATCCTCGAGCTCGAGCGTGCGCTCCATCACCCGTGCCTCGAGCGTCTCGTTCGCGCGCGCGAGTGCGGCCATCGCTGCGCGTTCCGAGGTGACGTCGGCCAGCGACATCACGAAGCCGCCGTCGGGCAGATCCTGGGCGAAGATCTCGTAGACCTGGCCGCCCTCGCGCGTCACCTCCATCTGGAAATGATCGCGGCGACGCGCGCGGCGGACCCAGTCGGCCAGCCGGTAAGCACTGAAACCATTGGGAAAAATGAACTGGTCGCGGACCTGTTCGAGCAGCGCGTCGAACTGCATCCCCTGCCGGAGCCGGGTGCGCGGCAGGGTCAGGAAATCGGCGAGCCGCGCGTTCCAGCCCAGAAGCTGCAGCCGCGCGTCGAAGATGCAGACGCCCAGTTTCAGATGTTCGAGCGTCGCGCGCAGGATCGCCGATTGATCGTCGAGCATCCGCCCGCGTTCCTCGCGTTCGGCGCGGATCAGGTCGGTCACCTCGGTCTGCAGGATCACCGTACCGCCATCGAGCGTGCGATGTTCGGAAACCTGCACCCAGCGGTCGGGCCCCATCCGCTGCGTCAGGATGAAGTGATGCAGCTCATGGCGGCTGCGGCGCATTTCCATCCAGCGCTCGGGCGTCATCCCCTCGGCCATGCCCAGATGCGCCGAGCTCGCCGCGATGCGGATATACTCCTCGAACGCGAGCCCGGGCAGAAGCTTTTCGCGGATATCGGGCAAAAGCGCGTTGAAACGCGAATTGCACATCACCAGCACGTCGTCGGCACCGAAAAGCGCAAACCCCTCCTGCACCGTCTCGATCGCGGCGGCGAGGTTCTGGCGCGCGGCCTCGGTCTCGCGATGGGCATCGGCGAGGCGCGCGTTCGAGGAGTTCAGCAGATCGAGCGTGCGCTCGAGGTCGCGCGTGCGCTCGCGCACCTGATCCTCGAGCATCGCCGCGCGCTGGAACTGGGCGAAAGCGGCGCCGCGATCCTCGGTCGTCTCCTCGGCATGGCGGATGAGCACGCTCGCGATGGTGAGCAGCTTCTCGTTCTGCCGCGCGAGACTGTCGCCGGGGTCGATCAGCGAGAGCACCGGCGCGCGCTTGCCCTGCCCTTCGGTGCTCATCGCGGCTCCTCCGGCGGAAAGAAGGCAAGCCCGGTCAGCGTCTGGTTCACATGCAGCGCGCCGATCTGCTCGCCGTAGGTCGAAAACCCGGTGACGCGGTGGCGCGCGAGGATTTCCGAGACCTCGCGGCCGCGCTGCCGGCCCTCCGCCTCGATCCGGCGAAAGATACAGTCGAAGCCGAGGATCGCCGAGGGGGCGGCTTCGGCGGAAAGCGCGCCAAGCTCGCGTTCGAGATGGGCGGCGATGTCCTGCGGTTCGGCCAGCGTCAGCACCAGCCCCTCGTCGATCGCGGCGAAAAAGGTCAGCGTGCCGTCGGGGTCGGCGTGCTGGATCGCGCGCACATGGTGGCGCCCGCCCGCCCGCACGAGCACCGGATGGGCGGCGAAGACATAGGTCGAGAGCTGGTCGGGGCGCAGACCGAGCAGCCGCGCATATTCCGCGGCGGCCGGCTCGTCGTTGATCCGCCGCACGATGCGGCTGTGCGGCTCGGCGCGGGTCACCACCATCCGCGCCTCGGTCGGGCGCAGGTGGTCGAGCGAGAAGGGCCGCACCCGGCAGTCGGAGCGCAAGAGCGTCAGCACCGCGGCATTCTCGAGCACCCTGCCCTGCGCGATGATCCGGGTGCGGCGGAAATCCTTGCCGTCCCCGGCCGAGCCGCCCACCACCGGCAGCGGGCCGAGCCCGCCGGCAAGCGCCGCGACGAGCGCGTCCTCCTGGCCCGAAAGCCCGTCGACGAGCAGCACCGCGCTCTCGTGGCGCCGGGAAAAGGCGCGCCGGCCCAGGCTTTGCCGCGCGCGCAGCAGATCGGCGATCAGCGCCCGCGTGTCGAGCCGGTCGAGCCCCTCGATCACCAAAGTCTCGACGTCGAAGCCGCGGCGCGGCAGGGCGAAGGCGACGATCTGCCCCTCGTCATAGCCCGCGCCGGTCACCTCGCCCGCGGTCGAACAGCCGCAGACCGGCGTGCCCGGGAAAAGCGTGGCCGCGCGCGCCGCCAGCGCCTCGGCATCGGCCTGAGGCGAGAGGAAGAGGAAAAGCTGCGCAAAGGGGCCGGGCCCGATCGCATGCGCGATCTCGTCCAGCGGATCGGCCGCATGTGCGGAGACCGCCGCGCTGACCGGGCACCCCGCGGCCCGCGCCGCATCGCCCGGCGCGTTCATCACTTCCTGCATCGGCTGTCCTCCCGAAGCGGAGCTTAGCGCGTCCGCCAGCTCTCGGGCAACGGTCCCGTGGCCTGCGCCTCACGCGCGAGCAGCACCGCCTGGGTGCGCGAATAGACGCCGAGCTTGCGCATGATCGCGGTCACATGCGCCTTCACCGTGGTCTCGGCGATCGAGAGATCATAGGCGATCTGCTTGTTCATCTTGCCCGCGCAGATCTGCTCGAGGATATTCGCCTGCTGCCGGGTGAGCTGGCTCAGGCGGCGGATCGCCTCGTCCTGCGCGCTCATCCCGTTGCCCTCGGCGATCGCCGCGCCGCTCGCGTCGGGCACGAAGATTTCGCCCCGCGCGATCGCGGCAAAGGCGGCGCGGAAGAGCTCGCGGCGCGAATGTTTCGGCACGAATCCCGCGGCGCCGGCCAGGATCGCCGAGCGGATCACCCGCGGCTCGTCGATTGACGAAACGACGACGATCGGCAGATCGGGCGCGGCCTGGCGCAGCGCCATCAGCCCCTCGAGCCCGTTCACGTCGGGCAGATTGAGGTCGAGCACCACGACATCGGGCAGGCTGCCCTGCCCCGCCTCGCCCGAGATCAGCGCGAGCGCCTCGCTCAGCCGGTCGGCATGGGCGATCGCCTCGATCCCGGCCACCGCCTGCAAGGTCATCGCGAGCGCGTCGCAAAACAGCGGATGATCCTCGACGATCAGCGCCGAGCGGAACTCGGATCGGGGGGCGACGGGGCTCGTCTGCTGCATCATCTCGTCCTGTGTCATGCGAAAGAGGGTGCGGGGTTTCGCTCAGCCTAGCAAGCCCCGTCTGCGCCAGACACTGTCCTTAAGTCGGAGGCGCCCCTGCCCGGCCGCCCGCCTCTGGCCCTCGGGGAGCCTCCGGCGGGGATATTTCCACTCTATAGAAGCGCGCACAGGCCTGTTTTCTGCAGAGATCCAAATATCCCCGCCGGAGGCTCCGCCGCGGCAAGCTGCGCGACAGCGGAAAGGCGCGCGAGGTTTCCCCCGCGCGCCCTGACCAAGGCCACTCGTGACGATCAGTTCGCCGAGGCGAGCTGCTTGGGCAGCTTGAACGTCCAGACCATGCCGCCCTGGTTGAGATAGTTGACCTTCTTGGCGACCTCGCCGCCCCAGAGCGGCACCGCGCCACCCCAACCCGACATCACCGAGACATATTGCTCGCCGTCCATCTCGAAGGTGATCGGCTGGCCGACGATGCCGGAGCCGGTCTGGAACGACCAGAGCTTCTCGCCGGTGTCGGCGTCGAAGGCCATGAACTCACCCTCGGGGTTGCCGGTGAAGACGAGGCCACCGGCCGTCGACATCACGCCACCCCAGAGCGGGGCCGAGTTCTTGTATTCCCACTTCACCTCGCCGGTGTTCGGGTCGATCGCCTTGAGCGAGCCGATGTAATCCTCGAAGAGCGGCTTGATGGTGAAGCCCGCGCCCAGATAGGCCGCGCCCTTCTTGTAGCTGATCGGTTCGTTCCAGATGTCCATGCCCCATTCGTTCGAGGGCACGTAGAAGAGGCCGGTCTTCTGGTTATAGGCCATCGGCATCCAGTTCTTGCCGCCGAGGAACGAGGGCACGGAGAAGACCTGCTGGCCCTTGCCGTCCTCGGCCGCGGCATCGGGGGCGCCGGGGCGGTTGTCCTCGTTGTAGATCGGGCGGCCGTCCGCGCCGATGCCCTTCGCCCAGGAGATGTCCTTCACGAAAGGATAGGCGGCGATGAAATGCCCGTCCTCGCGGTTGAGGATGTAGAAGAAGCCGTTGCGGTCGGCGGTGGCGTAACGCTTGTTGCCATCCTTGTCGACGAAGCCCACGACCTCGTTCACGCCGTCGAAATCCCAGCCCTCGCGCGGGGTGGTCTGGAAGTGCCACTTGATCTCGCCGGTCTTCGGGTCGATGCCGATGCGCGAGGCGGCATAGAGGTTGTCGCCCTTGTTGCCCTCGACCGGCGTGCCGGCGTTGCGCAGATGCGAGTTCCAGGGCGCCGGGTTGCCCGCGCCGAAGATCAGCGTGTCGGTATCGGCGTCATAGGCGCCGCCGAGCCAGGTCGCACCGCCGCCGGTCTTCCACATGTCGCCCGGCCAGGTCGCGTTGAGCGTGCCGGTCATCGTCGAGGGCTCGCCCTTGAAGGTGCCCATGTTGCCTTCGATCGTCGGACGGGTCCAGACGAGCTCGCCGGTCTCCGCGTCGCGCGCCTGCACCTCGCCGACGATGCCGAATTCACCGCCCGAATTGCCGGTGATGACGAGACCGTTCACGATGAGCGGCGCCGCGGTGTAGGAATAGCCTTCCTTGTAATCGGCGATCTTCTTGTTCCATTTCACGTCGCCGGTCTTCAGGTCGAGCGCCACGATGCGCGCGTCGAGCGTGCCGAAATAGACGTTGTCGCCATAGATCGCCGCGCCGCGGTTGATCACGTCGCAGCAGGGCAGGATGCCCTCGGGCAGGCGCGCGTCGTATTGCCAGATTTCCTTGCCGGTCTTCAGGTCGATCGCATACATGCGCGAATAGGAGCCGGTGATATACATCACCCCGTCATAGACGAGCGGCTGGCTTTCCTGGCCGCGCTGCTTTTCCCCGCCAAGCGAGAAGGCCCAGGCCGGCACGAGGTTCTTCACGTTCTGTTTGTTGAGCGTCTCGAGCGGGCTGTAGCGCTGCAGGTTGCGCCCCATGCCGTTGGTCAGCACGTTCTCGGCGCTGTCCTGATCCTTGAGCAGATCGTCCTCGGTCACCCCGGCCGTCGCGGCCGTGCCGAGGCAGGCGATGGCCACGCAGGCGGCCAGTACAAAGCGATTCATCTCGCATCCTCCCGTTGTCTCGCCGCCTCCCGCAGCGGCATCGGGGACCAGTATTTACGACCTCACGAAACCGTATATTGTCCATTGGTCTTACGACCCCGGGCGCGGGGCTGCAGACATGCCCATGGGGCGCGCGAGTGCCCCCGCACGCCCCGATCAAGCCGTTGTTTTCGCGCTTATTTCGCCTTGAGGCTCGTCAGGTAGGTGACGATGAAATCCTGCACCGTCGGATCCTCGATGCCGACATGGCGCATCTTCGTGCCCGGCACGAGCTGGTCGTTCGCCTCCATCCAGGCGCGCAGCGCGCCGGGCGTCCAGACGAAGCCGGCACTCTTCAGCGCGTCGGAATAGGGATAGCCCGGGAAGCTGCCCGCCTTGCGCCCGACCACCCCGTCGAGCAGCGGCCCATAGCTCTTGCGGTCGGCATCGACCGAATGGCAGCGGTGGCAGGAGCCGTCGAAGAGCATCTTGCCCGCGGCGATCTTGACCTTGTCAAAGCTCTCGGCCTGCACCAGCGCCGGCGCCATGAGCGCCGCGCCGAGGATCAGGGCCGAGCGGAGCGATTTCGGGAACATGCGGTTTCTCCTGTGTCTTGGTGTTTCGAAGATATCGGGCGGGGCGAGGCGGCGCGGTTGACGCAGGTCAAGCCCGGCATTGGACTTTGGTCGTAGCGCTCACGAGAGCGGCGCATAGCGGTGTTCGTCGGCGTCGGGGGTGACCTCGTCGAGGTCGTAATCCGCGCCCTGCAACCGGCGCGCGACCGGCAGACCGGCCTCGGCCGCGCGGTCGACGAGGGCGCGCCCCGCCGCCGCGTCGCGCGCGATGCCCCTGCCCCGCATCAGATCGAGCCCGAGGTTGAAGGCGCCGACCGGATCGCCCGCCTCGGCCGCCCTGCGGTCCCAGTCCGCCGCCGCGGTCGGATCCTCCTCCCCGCCGAGGCCATTGTCGGTGAGCTCGCTCATCCAGGTCATCGCGCCGGTCCAGCCATCCTGCGCGCAACGCTCGAAGAGCTGGCGCGCCTCGGCGTGGCGGCCGGATTTCGTGATGAAATAGCCGGTCGCGCAATTCGTCATCGAGGTCTCGCCGCGGCCCACGTCGCGCAGCACCCGCTCGATCGTCAGCTCCTCGGGATTCAGATCGCCGCCCGGATCGGCGGTCTCCTGCGCGAAGGCCGGCGCGGCGATCAGCGCCACCGCAAGCGCGACTGTGAAATGATGCATGGCGGCCTCCTCCTGCGCAGCCTAGCGCGGCACCGCCCGCGCACGGTCCTAGACATTGGTCGTATTGCTGCCCCGGTCTCCTGCGCGCTCTTCTGGCCCCGGGGAGGACAGGATGCGCGGACTATTCATTGCACTCGCATGCGGGCTTGGCGCCGCCACGGCGCAGGCCGACCCCCTGCGCATCGACTGGCTCGAGCATCGCGAGGTGCCGCCGCCGGTGCTTTCGAACATGCAGTCCGAACCCGAAGACCTTGGCCTCGCCGGGGCGGATCTGGCGCTGGCCGATATCTCGACGACCGGGAAATTCACCGGGCAAAGCTATGATCTGCATCGTACGGTGATCGCGCCGGATGGCGATTTTCTAAGCGCGGCCAAGGCTTTGCTGGACGAAGGTGCGACGGTTCTGGTGACCCGTGCCCCCGCCTCAGATCTGCTTGCGCTGGCCGATCTGCCGCAGGCGAAGGGTGCGCTGATCCTCAATACCTCCGCCCCGGACGAGCGTCTGCGCGAGGCGGATTGCCGCGCCAATGTGCTGCACACGCTGCCGAGCCTCTCGATGCGCGCCGATGCGCTCTCGCAATTCATCGTCACCAAGCGCTGGACGCGGCTTGCGATGATCGAGGGCACCCTGCCCGCGGATCAGGCTTTCGCGGCCGCGCTGAAGTCCAGCCTGACGAAATTCGGCCTTGAGCTTCTGTCCGATAAAACATGGGCTTACGACGCGAACATGAGACGTGCGGCAGCGGCGGAGGTGCCGCTGTTCACCCAGGATCTGCCCGATCACGACCTCTTGCTCGTGGCCGACGAGCCCGGCGATTTCGCGCGCTACGTCGCCTATAACACCTGGTTGCCGCGCCCGCTCGCGGGGTCGGAGGGTGCGAAACCCGTGGGCTGGTCCGGCGTGGTCGAGCAAAACGGCGCCGCGCAGTTGCAGGACCGCTTTCGCGCGGCCGCCGGGCGGGAGATGACGGCGGATGATTTCGCCGCCTGGGCCGCCATCGCCGCGCTTGGCGAGGCGGCGACGCGAAGTGCCGACAAAACTTCAACTTCGCTGCGCAACTATATGCTTTCCGGAAATTTTCGCCTTGGCGCCTTCCTCGGGACGCCGCTTTCCTTCCGCGCCTGGAATGGCCAGATGCGCCAGCCCATCCCGATCGTGACCGAACGCGCGGTCGTCGCGCTCGCCCCTTTCGAGGGCTTCCTGCATCCGGCGAGCGAGCTCGACACGCTCGGCATCGACCGGCCCGAAACCCAGTGCTCAGCCTTCGGAGACGCGCCATGATCCGCATCCTGCTCCTCACCACGCTTCTCGCGGCGCCGGTGCGCGCCGACGAGATCTGGGTGACCAATGAAATGGACGACACGGTGAGCGTGATCGACGCGAAGAGTTTCGCCGTGAAGGCGACATATCCCACCGGAGAGCGCCCCCGCGGTGTCACTTTCTCCAAGGATTTCAAGTATCTCTACATCTGCGCCTCGGATAGCGACGCGGTTCAGGTGATGGATCCGGAGACCGGCAAGGTGCTGCATGATCTGCCCTCGGGCGAGGATCCGGAGCAATTCGTGCTCGCGCCGGACGACCGGCTTCTCTACATCGCGAACGAGAATGACGCGGTGACGACCGTCGTCGATACCCGGACGCGCAAGGTCGTGGCGCAGATCGACGTCGGCGTCGAGCCCGAGGGGATGGGCATTTCGCCCGATGGCAAGGTGCAGGTCACCACCTCGGAAACCACCAATATGGCGCATTGGATCGACACCGCGACGCATAAGATCATCGCGAATTCGCTGGTCGATCCGCGACCGCGGCATGCCGAGTTCAGCCCCGATGGATCCGAGCTTTGGGTGAGTTCGGAAATTGGCGGAACCGTCGCTGTCTTCGACGCTGCGACGCAGGGGCAGAAAGCGAAGATCACCTTCGCGATCAAGGGGATACGCAGCGAAAAGATCCAGCCGGTCGGGATCGCCTTCTCCCCCGATGCGCGCAAGATCTTCGTCGCGCTTGGCCCCGCGAACCATGTCGCGGTGATCGACGCCAAGAGCTTCGCGGTCGAGAAATACATCCTCGTCGGCCGCCGCGTCTGGCACATGGCGATCTCGCCGGATCAGACGAAGCTTTTCACCACCAACGGCATTTCCGGCGACGTGACGGTGATCGACCTCGCCTCGCTCGAGCCGATCGCCACCGTCAAGGTCGGCCGCTTTCCCTGGGGCGCCGCTGCGCGCCCGTCGAATGAATAAGGAGAAACAATGCGTTATTCCGCAATCTTCATGTTGTCTCTGGCGCTTTTCGCGCCGCTTCCCACGTTGGCGGAAGAGGATGACGATGCGCCGCCGCCTGCCGGCCTTCTTGCCGGGCCGAACAAGGAAGATCTGCCCGAAGTGATCCTTTCGGTCGGCGAGCCGCTCGGCGGCCCCTGGCACCTCACCTCCGGCAAATATTACGAGGTCGCGATCACCGCCGACGGCTCGGGCGAGATCGGCCTGTCGGGGGGCGATTTCTTCCATGCGATCTGGGTCGACGAGGTGGTGGTGAAAGGGCTAGAGATCCGCCCGATGGGCCTGCATTCGATCGAATTCGACCGTGCCGGCACGATGGAGATCGGCTTCGTCGCGGTGAAGCCCGGCAGCTACACCCTGGCGATCCCCGGCTCGACCGGTGCCGATCAGCGTATCGAGATCACGATTGACTGACGCGCTCGCAGTTCGCGGCCTGAGCCATGCCTGGGGGCGCAAGACGGCGCTGAGCGACGTCTCCTTCACCCTGCCGGCGGGCCGGTTCTGCGCGCTGCTCGGCCCGAACGGCGCGGGAAAATCCACGCTGATGGCGGTGCTGACCGGGCTGATCCGGCCGCGCCCGGGTATCGTCACCGTTGCGGGCGTCGACATGGGGCGCAGGCCGCGCCAGGCGCTCGCGGGCATCGGCGTCGTGTTCCAGCAGCCGACGCTCGATCTCGACCTTTCGGTGCAGGCGAACATGCGTCTTTTCGCCGGGTTGCACGGGTTATCAAAGCGCGAGGCCGAGCCGCGGATCGAAGAGGCGCTCACCCGCCTTGGCATGGCCGAGCGCGCGGGCGAGAAGCTGCGCGCGCTGAACGGCGGGCATCGGCGGCGGATGGAGATCGCGCGCGCGCTGATCCACCGCCCCCGCCTTCTGCTTCTGGACGAGCCGACGGTGGGCCTCGACGCGCCCTCCCGCGCGGCGATCACCGATCACGTTCATGCGTTGGTTTCGCAAGGGATTTCCGTGCTTTGGGCGACACACCTCACAGATGAGATCCGCCCCGAGGACGATCTGATCCTGCTTCATCGCGGGCGTATCGCCGCGACCGGCCCCGTGGCCGAGGCGACACAGGGCGCGCCGCTTGCCGAGTGGTTCCTCGCCCGCACCCGGGCGGAGGCCGCGTGATGCGTGCGCTGCGTGCCGCGGGCGCCATCGCCTCGCGCGAGATCGCGCGGTTCCTGATGCAGCGCGAGCGTTTCTTCGCCGCGCTCGTGCGGCCGCTCGTCTGGCTCTTCGTCTTTGCGGCCGGGTTCCGGGCGGCGCTCGGGCTTTCGATCATCCCGCCCTATCGCACCTATATCCCTTACGAAACCTACATCATTCCAGGGCTTTGCGGGATGATCTTGCTGTTTTCCGGGATGCAGAGCTCGCTTTCCCTCGTGCATGACCGCGAGAATGGCGCGATGCGGCTGATGCTCACCGCGCCCTGGCCGCGCTGGTTCCTGCTTGGGGCAAAACTCCTTGCAGGCACCTTCGTCGGTCTCATTCAGGTTGCAGCTTTCCTTTTGATCGCAGCGCTTTACGGGCTAAAGCTCACGTTCTTCGGTTACCTCTCCGCGATTCCCGCGATCCTGCTTTCCGGCCTCATGCTCGGTGCGCTTGGCCTCTTCCTCTCCGCCCGCATCAGGCAGCTCGAGAACTTCGCGGGCGTGATGAACTTCGTGATCTTCCCGATGTTTTTCATGTCGACCGCGCTTTATCCGCTCTGGAAGATGCAGGAAAGCTCGCCGCTCCTCGCCACGCTCTGCCGGTTCAACCCTTTCACCCATGCGGTCGAGCTGATCCGCTTCGCGATGTATGGCCAGATCGCCTGGGTCGAACTGGGCTGGACCAGCCTCGCTCTGATCGTGTTTTTCCTTGGTGCGCTCTGGGGTTACGAGCCAGCGCGCACGCGGCCCGGATCCTGAACCAGCCGCGAGGGGCGCCCCTCGAGCCGCATCCGCCGGGTGGAGAGCGCCGCCAGCTCCTCCTCCGAATGCGATGCGATCACCACCGCCGCGCCGGTCTCGGCGATCAGCTCGGCGGTGAGGCCGAGCAGCGCCGCGATCCGCTCGGCGTCGAGCGAGGCGAAGGGCTCGTCGAGGATCAGCACCTCGGGCCGGCCGACGAAGGCGCGCGCGAGGCCGACGCGCCGCGCCTGGCCGAGCGAAAGCTGCGCCGGCCAGCGCCCGCCCATCCCTTCGAGCCCGACGCGGGCCAGCATGCGCTCCGCCTCCGCCTCGGTGCAGCCGGTGGGGATCGTGATATTCTCGATCACCCGGCGCCAGGGCATCAGCGTCGGGCTTTGAAACACCATCGCGCGGCGCCCGGCGACGTCGAGACGGCCGGAAAACCGCGCATCGAGCCCGGCGAGGATGCTCAGCAGCGTCGTCTTGCCCGCGCCCGAGGCGCCGGCGATGCCGACCACCTCGCCCGGCGCGACGCTCAGCTGCATCGGCCCGAGCACCGGCTGGGCGCCGAAACGTTTCTCGGTCAACTCGAGCGCGATCATGCGGGCCTCCAGCGGGCTGCGCGGCGGGCGAGCGGCGCAAGCACGCCCCATTCGATCGCGAGCATGACCGCGACGAAGGCAAGTGCATTGGCCAGAACGCCTGCAATATCAAACATTTGAAAGTCGAGATGAATGCGGAATCCGATGCCGTCCGGGCGGCCGAGAAACTCGACCACCAGGACGATCTTCCAGATCAGCGAGAGCCCGGTGCGGGCGGCGGCAAAGATCTGCGGGCTCAGCTGCGGCAGGATGATGTGGCGCAACCGGGCCATTGGCGACATGCGGAAGACGCGCCCCATGTCGCGCAGCCCGGGGTCGAGCACCCGCACCCCCTCGCGCAAAAGCACGGCGACGGTCGGGATCTTGTTCAGCGCGACGGCGATCACCGCAGCGGTCTCATTGAGCCCGATCCAGAGGTAGCATAGCACCACCACGACCAACGCCGGCACGTTCAGCGCCACCGTCAGCCAGGGATCGAGCCAGCGGTCGAGCCGCGGCGAGAGGCCAAGCGCGAGCCCCACCGCCATGCCGATCCCCATCGCCAGCGCAAAGGACAGCACCACCCGGCGCAGCGTCGCGATCAGATCGGCGGTCATCTTGCCCGAGGACAGCCCCTCGACGAGGCGTGGCAGCACCTCGGCCGGCCCCGGCGCGCGGAACGGATCGGCGACGAGCCAGGAGATCAGCGCCCAGAGCGCGATCAGCACGGCGACCGAAAGCGCCGGGCGCAGCCAGCGCCCGCCCCCCGGCGGGATCGGCCGAGGGGCGTCGGAGGCGCCGCCTTGCGCGGCCTCCTTGCCCGAACCGATCCCGTGCTGTGCCGAACTCACCGCCATGACGCGCTCAGTTCGTCAGGAATGTGCCCGGCGGCAGCGTGGTCGCCGGCCCCACCAGATCGGGCCCGCCGAGTTCAGCCATCAGCGCGAGCATGCGCGCGGCGGCGGCCTCGTCCACTGGGCCGGGCGCCGGGATCCCCGCGCGGTAACCGGCCACAAGTGCCTGATATTGCGCGTCATCCTTCGCCTTCATCTGCGGGCGCAGCCGGTCGAAGGCGGCATCGTCGGTGGCCAGTTTCTCCTTCGCCGCGCGCGAGGCCTGCGCCAGCGCCGCGACGAGATCGGGTTGTTCCGCGACCAGTTTCCCGGGCAGGACATAGCCCAGCAGCGGCGTTTCCGGATCGAGGCCAAGCGCCCTCGCGGCATCGGCCACCGGCAGCAGCGTGACCATGCCGCCCGCCTCCATCTTCGCCATGAAATGCCAGAAGTTGATCGCCGCATCGACCTCGCCCGAAAGCGCGGCCTGCATGATCAGCGGCGGCGCGCCGAAGACCTGCTCGGTTTGCGCGGAAAGGTCGAATCCCGCCTCCTTCTGCGCATAGGCGCGCAGGATCAGCCAGCTCTTGTCGAGCGGCCCGCCGGCGATGCCGATCTTCTTGCCCTTCAGATCGGCGATCGAGCTGATGCCGGCACCCGGCTTCACCATCAGCCCGCCGACCGCCTTGGAATAGGGCAGAAAGCGATAGTCCTGCCCCTCGGCCCGCATCCGCGCGACCCAGAACCAGTCGGTCACGATCGCATCGACCGCCCCGCCCTGAAGCGCCACCTGCGCCGCCGGATTGCCCGCGACCGGCATCACCTCAAGGTCGAATCCCGCTGCCGTATCAAGCCCGTAGTGCTTGATCGTGTCGAGCTCCCAATTCACCGTGCCGCCTTCGAGCGCGGCGATCCGCAGCACCGGCACCTCCGCCTGCGCCGTCAGCGCGAAGAACGCGCCCGCAAGGGCCACGCCCATCGCGCGGCCGATCTTTCCGAAATCCATCCGATCCTCCCTCGGGGGCGGAAAAGCCCCCTCCTGCGCCAGAGTAAGGCGCCCCGCCCGACCCCGCCTATAAGACCAATGGCCAATACGCGGGCCCGCCCGGATCGGGCAGGCTGAGCCCGAACCGAGACGAAGGTCCAATGGCTCCATTGCCGCGCCGCGGCTAAGCCGGACCGGACGAGATCCGAAAGGGAGGTGAAGATGCTCGACGCCCGCACCCGCCGCCTTGGCGCGGCCCTCACGCTGATCCTGGCCGCGATGCCGGTGCAGCTCCTCGCCCATGGCGATGTCACGCCGCAGCCGGTGAACACCGATGCGCTGCCCGATGTCGGCGAGGACTGGCTGACCGAAAACCCCTATCGCGCCGACAAAGCCGGCGAGGATGTCTGGAAGGCCGCCGTGCGCATCGGCGATTCCGGCTTCAACCAGAACTGCGCGCGCTGCCACGGGCTGGGCGCGGTCTCGGGCGGCATCGCCCCGGATCTGCGCTATCTCGAAGCTGAGGAATCGGGCGACGAATGGTTCGCCGAGCGCTTCCAGGGCGGCTTCACCCAGAACGGTATCACCAAGATGCCCGCCTTCGGTCCGATCCTCGGGCAAAAGGCCGGCTGGGCGATCCGCACCTATATCGAGACCCGGCCCGAGGATGGCGCGCTCGACGAATATTCCGACCGGCTGCATGCGATCCACGATCAGCTGATGAAGGGCGAAGGTGACGGCGCCGCGATCAAGGCGGAGCTCGAAGGCATCGCCGCGAAGATCAAGACCGCCTCCGGCGCGCCGGTCGCCGACAGCGCGGTCAGCCGTGCCGCCGAAGTGCTGACGGCCGATCCCGCCACCTTCAAGCACGCGGGGGAACAGCTCGAGATCGGGCTTTCGGCGGCACAGTGAGGAAATGATGCGGCGGCGCGAGGTTTTCACTGCACTTACAATGCTTTGCGGGGCGATCCTGATGTCGCCCCAAAGCGCCCGTGCCGCCTGCGAGGGGATGGCCCCCGAGCAGAAGATGCAGAACACCTTCGCGCAGGACATCGGGCGCAGGCTCGACCGGATCCGCGAGGATGGCTGGATCGAATTCGCGCTTTACGACGATTTTCGTCCCTGGTCCTGGAGCGAGAACGGCCATGCGAAGGGCATCGACGTCGAGATCGGCGAGCTGATCGCGCAGGATCTCGGCGTCGAGCCGCGGATGCGGCTCGTGTCCTCGAGCGAGACGCTCGACGCCGATCTGCTGAACTACGTCTATCGCGGCGCGGTCGTGGGCGGGCGCGTCTCGGACGTGATGCTGCATGTTCCCTATGACGTGTCCTATGCCTGCCGTTTCGATCAGGTGGTGTTCACCGGGCAATATGCGGTCGAACGCCTCGCCATCGCCTATGGCACCGCGGATTACCCCGAAAAGGGGCCGACACCGCCGGTTTTCCGCTTCGATCCGGTGGGGGTCGAGAATGACTCGATCTCCGATTTCTTCCTGACCTCGGTCGCGCATGGGGCGACGGCGGACAAGGTGCATCGCTACAAGTCGACGGCCGATGCGATGCAGGGGCTGGCGGCGCATGAGGTGATGGCGGTGATGGGCCCGCGCGCCGAGCTCGACGCCAATCTCACGCCCGGGATCGCGGTGCACGAACCGCCGCTGCTGGGGCTGGCGAAGTCGAAATGGACGCTGGGCGTCGCCGTTTCCGGCCAGCATCGGCCGCTCGCCTATGCCGTCGACGACGCGATCGCCGCCGCGCTGGAGGATGGCCGCATCGCGGCGATCTTTGCGAAATACGGCGTCGACTACAAGCCGCCGGAAAGATGAATATCGGCGCGTAACACGCTAGATTGTCTGCATATTCCCGTCGAAATCGACCAGTGTGATCGCGCCGAGGCCAAGCTGGGCCTTGGCGCGTTCGATCGCGGCCTGATCCATCAGCACGAAAGCGGTCGAGGCCGCATCGGCGAGCGCCGCGCTCTCCGCCCCCACCGTCACCGTCGACCAGCGCGGCGCCTCGCCCCGCGGGCCGAGGATATGGCTGCCACCGGGTAGCGCGAGCGCCCCGGGCGAAGAGGTCGCAAGCGCGCGGTCGCTGCCGCGCCCGATATGCCGCGTCGCGATCAGCCCCACGGATGGATCGGAAATGCCAAGCCGGAACGGCCCGCCAAGCGCCGCGAATTCCCCCATGTCGATGAGACAATCGTCATGACCCAAAGCCGCCAGAAGCGCCGCGACGCGGTCGGCGGCATGGCCCTGAACGATCCCGTTGAGGGTGATCTCCTGCCCCTGCCCCATGGCAATTTCCGTTTCCATATCAATACGCTCGAAGCCGATGCTGAGACGCGCCGTCGTGGTGTCCCCGCCCTCGGCCAGCGCGCGCCAAAGCCGCTGCACCGTCGGATCGAAGGCGCCCCCGGTCGCCCCGTGAACCCGCGCAGCCTGCGCGAGCACGGCGCGCATCCGCTCCGATCCCGGGCCGCGCCCCGTTGCGTTGAGACGGGTCAGTTCCGACGGGCGATGGAGCGAGAAAACAGTCTCTATTTCAGCGATTTCGCGCTGCACGCGGGCAAGCGGAACCTCCCCCGGCAGGGTGATCGCGACATCTGCGCCAAAGGCCTGCCCGCGCCAGGTCTCGGCCCGCGCGCCCTGCCCGGCCAGCGCGGCCAGTGTCGCGATCTGCAGAAACCGCCGCCGTTTCATGCCGCTTTCCTTCCCTTTTTCGCCGCGAGGATCAGCGGCACGCACTGGCCCGGATCATCGTGGATCTTCACGCAATCAAGGCATTGGAAACATTCGGAATACTTGATCTCTCCCGTGCGCTTGATCGCCCCATATCGGCAGCGTACGCGGCAGAGTTGGCAAGGCGTTCCACACTCCTCCCGCCGCGGGATCCAGCGGCGCAGGCGCAGAAGTCCGCCGATCCGCATCGCCGCGCCCAGCGGGCAGATCGAGCGACAGAAGCCCTTGAACCAGATCATCGACACCGCGATCCAGCCCCCCGCCCAAAGCACATAGGGCAAGGGGCGTGCGAAATGCACGGTGATCGCGGTCTTGAACGGCTCGATCTCGGCGGCGGTCTCGGCCTTGTCGGGGGCGAGAAAGGCGATCAGCACGAGGGCCGCCAAGGCGATCGGGCCGGTCCAGAGCAGCGCACGGGCAAGGCTTGGCGGCGGCTCCCATTGCGGCAGGCGCAACAGGCGGCCGAGGTGATGGGCGAATTCCTGCAGAGCACCGAAGGGGCACAGCCAGCCGCAGAAGAAGCCCCGCCCCCAGAGGAGAAAGCCGAGGATCGCCGCCGCCCAGACAAGAAGACCGAAGGGGTCGTAGAGCAGCACCGAAAGCCCGCCCGCGAAAATCCCGCGCAGGAAGGCGAGAACGGTCACGATCGAAAGCTGTCCCTGCCCCCAGAACCCAACGAATCCAATGACAAGCGCGAGGATGCTCAGACGAACCGGCGTGAAGGCCCGCAGCCCCGCCAGGCGCGATTGTGCGAGCAGAGCGGCGGTGAGAAGCACGAGGAAACCGCCGAGAAGCCAGAGGTCGGTGGCGCGATTGCGCAGCGCCTCGCAGAACGGGCTTTGCGGCGTGGGGGCACTTGGACGCAAGAAGAAACGCTCGGGCGTCTTCAGCGTCAGCGCGAAATGCGCCTCGCCCGGATCGGGTTGGAACTGGCCGTGAAGGCGCACGGCCTGCGCCTTGAGGATCCAGTCCCGGGTCGGATCGAAGCCCAGACGCCGATCAAGGCGAACCACCATTTTTGTCGCGTCTTCAAAGCGTTCCGGGACGTTCTTCGCAAGGCTCGGCAAGATGTCGGCGTCGCGCAGCGCAAGCGGTAGGCCGTCCTGCTCGGCCGCGAGCCGGTCGGGCGCGGTATTGCGCACGAAGTCTTCGGAGACGAGCCCCTGACGCCCGGCCTCGATCAGCAGGAAAAGTTCGTCATCCGGCGCGCGCGCCTGAAACCGCTGCACCTCGGCCAGAGTGTCGGGGGCCAGCACCGCCCGCGCCAGCGACGGCGGGCCGAGATCGACGACATAGAGATCGAGGAAGGGCGCCGCCGGATCGGCCTTGGCCTCCGGATCGTCATCGGCCCATTTCGTGCCCGCGAAGGCGGCGTCCTCCTCGCCGTTCGTGACCGAGATATGCCCCACAAGCCCTTGATCGAGCGCGGAATTCCAGTCGAGCGCCTCGTCGTGATCGGGGTTTGGCCGCGGTGGCGGGCCGGCCGAGACGCCCTGCATCTTCTCGCGGGCGACGGCGAGCGTCGCGGCCAGGATCGAGTCATGCGCGATCCGCACCGAAGCCGTCGCCTTCGTGACCCCGTCGAGATAGACGAGATCGGTGCCCGCGCCGGAGCCGCCATAGGGCGTGCCGACGACCAGCGGCTCGTTGATCGAATGGCCGCGATACTGTTCGAGAAAGGCGCGGAACGGCGCTTCGCCCAGGCCGGAAACGAAGATCGGCTCGTTTTGCGAGATCAGCCGCACGTCGATGAACCGCCCCTCGCGATCGAGCATCACGAGCATGTCGATCGATGCGCCGGAAAACCCCGGAAGTGGCGCCAACTCACCGGTTTCAAAGACAAATCCCGCCTCGCCGCCACCCGAGTTCAAAAGCGTCCAGACGCCCTTGTCATTGACCGCTTGACCGAGCGCATAGGGCGCGAGGATCATCGGCTCGAGCTCGGCGCGCGTCAGCGGGGCCGCGAGGAGCGGTGTGGCGAAGAAGAGGCAAAGGAAAAGCGCGCGGAACATGGCGCCAGCCTGCTCCGCGCGCCGCGCGCTTCAAATACGACCTAAGTCTCAGGTAATCACGTTCGGGCCCGGGCGGCCGGTGCGGGCGCGGATGCCCACGATCTCCTCGGTCGCGGCGATGATCGGGGCGAGCGCCTCCTGCGGCTCCTCGCCAAGCCCCTCGGGCCCGGGTGCGTAGCGCTCGAGGTAGACGCGCAGCGTCGCCCCCTCGGTGCCGGTGCCCGAAAGCCGCAGCACCACGCGCGAGCCGCCCTCGAACAGGATGCGGAAGCCCTGATGCGCCGAAACCGAGCCATCGACCGGGTCGGTGTAGCAGAATTCGTCTGAACTTTCGACGACAAGGCCTTGGTATTCCTTGCCTTTCAGCGTATCGAGACGGCCGCGCAGATCGTCGAGCATGGCATTCGCCACCTCGGTCGGGAGCGCTTCGTAATCGTGGCGCGAGTAGTAGTTGCGGCCAAAGCGCGCCCAATGCTCCGCCATCAGCTCAGCCACGCCCATGCCGCGCGCCGCGATGATGTTGAGCCACATCAGGATCGCCCAGACGCCGTCCTTCTCGCGCACATGGTCGGAACCGGTGCCGAAGCTTTCCTCGCCACAAAGGCTCACGCGGCCGGCATCCATCAGATTGCCGAAGAATTTCCAGCCCGTGGGCGTCTCGTAGCAGTCGATCCCCACCGCCGCGGCGACGCGATCGACCGCCGCCGAGGTCGGCATCGAGCGCGCCACGCCCTTGAGCCCGCGCGCATAGCCCGGCACCAGATGCGCATTGGCCGCGATCACCGCGAGGCTGTCGGAGGGCGAGACATAGATGCCGCGCCCGACGATCATGTTGCGGTCCCCGTCGCCATCGGAGGCCGCCCCGAAATCGGGGGCCTCCGCGCCCATCATCTCACCCATCAGCTCATGCGCCCAGGTCGGGTTCGGATCGGGGTGCATGCCGCCGAAATCGGGCAGCGGCACCGCATGGGTCACGGTGCCCGGCGCGGCGCCGAGACGACGCTCGAGGATCTCGACCGCATAGGGGCCGGTGATCGCGCACATGCTGTCCATCCGCATCCGGAAACCTGCCTTAAAAAGATCTCGCAACGCTTTGAAATCGAAGATCTCTTCCATCATGTCGGCATAGGCGGAGACGGGATCGACGACCTCGACCACCATCGCGCCGAGACGCACCTCGCCAAGGTGCGAGAGGTCGATATCGGCGACATCGAGCATGCGATACTCGGTGATCGTCTTCGTGCGGGCGAAGATCGCCTCGGTCACCGCCTCGGGCGCCGGGCCGCCGTTCGCCATGTTGTACTTGACGCCGAAATCCTCCTTCGGGCCGCCGGGATTGTGGCTTGCCGAGAGGATGATGCCGCCGTCCGCCTTGCGCTTGCGGATCATGTTCGAGGCGGCCGGCGTCGAAAGCCAGGCGCCCTGCCCGACGATCACCCGCGCCGCGCCATTCGCGGCCGCCATCTTCAGGATCACCTGCGCCGCCTCGGCGCCGAAATAGCGCCCGTCGCCGCCCAGCACGAGCAGCTTGCCCGCCACACCGTCCACGGCGTCGAAGGTCGCCTGCACGAAATTCTCGAGGTAGTTCGGCTGCATGAACACCGGCGTCTTCTTGCGCAGGCCCGATGTGCCGGGTTTCTGACCGTCGAACGGGGTGGTCGGATGGGTCGTCATGGTTCGTCCTCTGCGGCGATGATGGGCCGGGTGAAAAGTTGAACGGATTGCGCCGCGACGCAAGTCGTGGCGGCGGAAAATTGCCGCTCGGGCGCGTCGGGCGCCGCGCTGTCGAGCACGAGGCGCCAGATCCCTTCGGGAAGTGCCGCCTCGAGCGCTTCGCCCGCGTTGAAGATGGCAAAGATCGCCTCGCTCGCGGCCTCGCCCTCGGGGCCTTCGGCGGCGCCGCGGATCTCGACGCAAAGGCAGCGGGCATTCGCGTCGTGCCAGTCCTGCGCCGAGGGCTCGGCCCCCGAGGGCAGCCGCCAGATCAGATCGCGCACCCCGTCCTGCGCGCGCACCTGCGCGTGCAGGAAGCGCGACTGGTGCAGCACCGGATGCGCGCGGCGCAGCATCGTCAGCCGCGCGACGTAATCGGTCAGATCGCCCTCGGCGCCGCTCCAGTCGACCCAGCCGATCGGATTGTCCTGCGCATAGGCGTTGTTGTTGCCGCGCTGCCCGTTCGAGAGCTCGTCGCCCCCCAGAAGCATCGGCACGCCTTGCGAGAGCAGCAGCGTGGCGAGCATCGCGCGTTTGCGGGCGGCACGTTCCTTCGGGTCGGCCACCGCCTCCGAGTAATTCGCGTTATGCCCGTCGCGATTGTTCTCCCCATTCGCCTCGTTGTGCTTTTCGTTATAATAAACAAGGTCATGCAGGGTGAAACCGTCATGCGCGGTGAGAAAGTTGACCGAGGCCTGCGTGCCGCGCCAGCCGTGATCGAAAATCTCCGCCGAGCCGGAGACGCGGCGCGCAAGCTCGGGCATCTGCGCCGGATCGCGGCGCCAGAACTGGCGGATGCCATCGCGGAAGCGGTCGTTCCATTCCGCGAACGGATAGGGAAAAGCGCCGAGCTGATAGCCGCCCG
Organism: Paenirhodobacter sp.; assembly: GCF_050177655.1. Classification (NCBI taxonomy): domain Bacteria; kingdom Pseudomonadati; phylum Pseudomonadota; class Alphaproteobacteria; order Rhodobacterales; genus Paenirhodobacter; species Paenirhodobacter sp. The sequence goes on along the minus strand of NZ_JBFXGV010000025.1, from coordinate 6,854 downwards.
GGCCGATGTCCCAGGGCTCGGCGATCAGCTTGATCCGCGCCAGCACCGGATCCTGCCGGATCGCGGTGAGGAAGGGGCCGTCGGCATTGAACCGCCCCGCCGCATCGCGCCCAAGCGTCGCCGCAAGGTCGAAGCGGAAGCCGTCGACGCCCAGTTCCTCGACCCAGGCGCGCATGCTGTCCATCACCAGGCGCAGCGTGTAAGGGTGCGAAAGATCTAGCGTATTTCCGGTGCCGGTATCGTTGATATAGGACCGCCCGCCCTCCGCCAGCCGGTAATAGGCGGCATTCTCGAAACCGCGCAGGCTCAGCATCGGGCCGCCCGCGTCGCCCTCACCGGTGTGGTTGTAGACGACGTCGATGATGACCTCGATGCCGGCGGCATGCAGCGCATGCACCATCTGGCGGAACCCTTCGCGCGTGCCATAGCGCGGGTCGGGCGCCATGAAGGCCGCGGGCTGGTAGCCCCAGTAATTGCTCAGCCCCTTCTCGATCAGGAAGCGGTCGTCGATGAAGGCGGTGCAGGGCATCAGCTCGAGCGCGGTGACGCCGAGCCGGGTCAGATGGGCGACCACCGCGGGATGGCCGAGCGCCTCGTAACGGCCACGCATCTCGGGCGGCACATCGGGGTGCTGCATCGTCAGGCCACGCGGGTGCGCCTCATAGATAATCGTGTTACGCCAACGGGTTGCGGGGCGTTCCCAATGTGGTTTCTCAACATCGCAGACGATGCTTTTCGGCATCGCCGCGGCGCTGTCGCGCCGATCCTGCCGGCCCGGGCCGGCCAGCCCCTGCATCGTCGTCTCCCAACGCAGCGGCTTCGAGAGCGCCCGCGCATAGGGGTCGATCAGAAGCTTCGCGGGGTTGAACCGATGGCCGAGATCGGGCGCCCAGGGGCCGGATACGCGATAGCCATACTGCGCGCCGGGTTTCAGCCCGGGCACGAAACCGTGCCAGATCGGGCCGGAATGCCCCGGCAGGGTCAGGCGCGTCTCCTTCGTGCCCTCGAACAGGCACAGATCGACGCTCTCCGCATGGGCGGAGAAGACGGCGAAATTCACGCCGCCGTCGCGGGGGACGGCGCCGAGAACCTCCGGCCTGCCCGGCTCGATCCTCATTTCGCGATCAGGCTGTCGTAAAGCGCGGCATAGGTCGCCGCCGAGCGTTCCCAGCCGAAATCGCTCTTCATCGCGCGCCGCACCATCGCCGTCCAGCGCTTGCGGTCGGCGTAAAGCTTGACCATGTGCCGCATCCCCTGCCGGAAGGCGAGCGCGTCGACCGGATGGAAGGTGACGCCGGTCGCGGCATTGGCGGCCTCGGTCGCCGGCGTCGCGGGCACGACGGTATCGGCCAGCCCGCCCACCGCGGAGACGAGCGGCAGGCAGCCATATTTCAGCCCGTAAAGCTGGGTCAGCCCGCAGGGCTCAAAACGCGAAGGCACCAGCACGATGTCGCCGCCGGCGAACATCCGGTGGCTCAGCGCCTCGTCATAGCCAAGCCGCACACCGACGCGCCCGGGGTAGCGGAAGGTCAGATCGCGCAGCAGCGTCTCCGCCCAGGCCTCGCCCGAGCCGAGCACGCAAAGCGCGCCGCCCGCGGCCAGCAGCTCCTCGGCCGCGGCGGGAAGCATGTCGATCCCCTTTTGCGGCGTGAGCCGGGAGACGAGCACGGCAAGCGGGCCCTCGACCTCGGAATCAAGATTAAATTCGTCCAGCAAAGCCTTGCGGTTCTTAGCTTTTCCGGCAAGTTTCGTGGGCGAGAACGGCTCGATCGCCGGGTCGTTCTCCGGATCCCAGAGCGCGCCGTCGACGCCGTTGAGGATGCCGTAGACGCTTGCCGCGCGCTGCGAGATCACGCCGTCGAGCCCCTCGCCGAACTCCGGCCGCATCAGCTCCTCGGCATAGCGCGGCGAGACGGTGGTGACCGCCCAGGCCGCGTTGATCCCCGCCTTCAGCGCCGAGATATCGCCGTAGAATTCGAACTCGCCGGGGTGGAACCAGTCCGCCGGCAGGCGCATCGCCCCCATCTTGTCGGCGCCGACCCGGCCCTGGAAGGCGATGTTGTGGATCGTGAGCACGGTGGGCACATGGTTGCCCCAGTATTTCAGATAGGCCGGGGCGAGCGCGCCCTGCCAGTCATGGGCATGCACGATCTCGGGCTTCCAGCCCTCGATCCCGTTCGTCGCGATCACCGCGGCGACCCAGCACAGCGCGGCGAAACGCTCGGCATTGTCCCAGTAATCGCCGAGCGGGCTCGCATAGGGATTGCCGGGCCGGTCGTAGAGATGCGGCGCGTCGAGCGCGAGCACCTCGACATCGCCGATCTTGCCGAGGTAAAGCTCGCCCAGCCCGCCGAAGAGGTTCGGATCGGCCCAGACCACATCGCCGCGCCCGATCTTATCGAGCACCCCGGGATAGGCCGGGATCATCAGCCGCATCTCCCAGCCCTGCCCCGCGAGCGCCGCAGGCAGCGCGCCGACGACATCGGCAAGCCCCCCGGTCTTGATCAGAGGCACCGCTTCCGAGGCGACCGACAACACCCGTTTCATCGCATTCCCTTCCGTCTCTCCCGTCGCGGGGCCGTCGCCGCCCCCACGCTGCCGCGCAAACAGCGCTCCGGCCGGTGCGCACCGGCCGGAGCCCTTTCGAAACCGCCGTTCAGCCCAGGATCGCCGCGCGGCGATCGAGCATGGGCTGGGTGATCAGCACGACGCCGCCCTCGGTGCGGCGGAACCATTTCGCGTCTTCCTCCGGATCCTCGCCGACGATCAGACCGTTCGGAATCTGCACGCCGCGGTCGATCACGCAATGGCTGAGCTGCGCCATCCGCCCGATATCGGCATAGGGCAGCGCCACCACATGGTCGAGCGTCGAGAAGCTGTGCGCACGGCAGCCGGTGAAGAGCAGCGAATTGCGCACCTCGGAGCCCGAGACGATGCAATCGCCCGAGACGAGCGAGCTCACCGCCGAACCGCGCCGCCCATCCTCGTCATGGATGAACTTCGCCGGCGGCACGATCTCGGCATAGGTCCAGATCGGCCATTCGTTGTCGTAGAGATCGAGCTTCGGCGTGAAATCGGTGAGGTCGATATTCGCCTGCCAGAAGGCGTCGATCGTGCCGACGTCGCGCCAGTAGGGCTCGCTTTCCAGCCCGGTGGTCACACAGCTCTCGGAGAACTTATGCGCCATCGCCTTGCCGTTCTTGACGATATAGGGGATCAGGTCGTGGCCGAAATCATGGCTCGAATTCGGGTCGATCGCATCGCGCAAAAGCAGATCGCGCAGGAATTCCCAGTCGAAGACATAGATCCCCATCGAGGCGAGGCTGTTCTCCGGATCGCCGGGCATGCCGGGGGGATTTTTCGGCTTCTCGAGGAAGTCGGTGATCTGCCCGGTCTTGTCGATCGCCATCACGCCGAAGGCCGAGGCCTCGGCACGCGGCACGGTGAGACAGCCGATGGTGACGTCGGCGCCGGTCTCGACATGCTGGCGCAGCATGATCTCGTAATCCATCTTGTAGACGTGGTCGCCCGCGAGGATCACGACATAGCGGACGTTGTAGTCCTGGATGATGTCGATGTTCTGCGCGACCGCGTCGGCGGTGCCCATGTACCATTTCGTCTCGTCGACGCGCTGGGAGGCGGGCAGGATGTCGAGATATTCGTTGCGCTCGGCGCGGAAGAAGTTCCAGCCGCGCTGCATGTGGCGAATGAGGCTGTGCGCCTTGTACTGCGTGGCGATCGCCATCTTGCGGATGCCCGAATTCAGCGCGTTCGACAGCGCGAAGTCGATGATCCGGGTCTTGCCGCCGAAATAGACGGCGGGCTTTGCGCGGCGATCGGTCAGTTCCTTGAGGCGCGAGCCCCGTCCACCGGCAAGAATGAACGCCATCGCCTGCGAAGACAGACGTTGGTTCGGTTGCGATTTCATACTTCCCCCCTTCGATTAGTCCGCCGGCGTGAAGATCACGACCGACAACGGCGGCAGATAGACCTCGGCGCTGTGCGCACGTGTCATCCAGCCGATCTCATCGGTCTCGATCATGCCGAGATTGCCCCAATTCGCTCCTCCGTAATGGGCGCTGTCGGTATTGAGGATCTCGCGCCAGGCGCCCCCCTGCGGCAGGCCGATGCGCAGCGTGCGCTCGACCGGCGTGAGGTTGGCGGCAATGACGACGGGCGGATGGCCGGGCGCGCGGCGCTCGAACACATAGACGGAGCGGGCGGCGTCATCCGCCTCGATCCAGGAAAAGCCCTGCGGGTCGCAATCTCCCCAGTGCAGCGCCGGCGTCTCGCGGTAGAGCCGGTTGAGATCGCGCACGAGGTTGCGAAGCCCGTTGTGCGGGGCGTAGTTGAGCAGGTTCCAGTCGAGCGCCTCGGCCTCCGACCATTCGCGCCACTGACCGAACTCCTGCCCCATGAAGAGCAGCTTCTTGCCCGGGTGCGTCCACTGGAAGGCGTAGAAGGCGCGCAGGTTCGCGAATTTCTGCGCATCGTCGCCCGGCATCTTCGCGATCATCGAGCCCTTGCCATGCACCACCTCGTCATGGCTGATCGGCAGGATGAAATTCTCGCTATAGGTGTAGACGCTGGCGAAGGTCAGCTCGTTGTGGTGATAGCTGCGATGGATCGGCTCGCGCGAGAAATAGCGCAGCGTGTCGTTCATCCAGCCCATGTTCCACTTGTAGCCGAAGCCGAGACCGCCGTGATCGGCGGGCTTCGTCACCCCGGCGAAAGCGGTGCTTTCCTCGGCCACCGTCATGATGCCCGGGGCGCCGCCATAGGCCTGGGTGTTCATCGCCTGCAGGAAGGCGATCGCCTCGAGATTCTCCCGCCCGCCATAGACGTTCGGGATCCACTCGCCCTCCTTGCGCGAATAATCGCGGTAGAGCATCGAGGCCACGGCATCCACGCGCAGCCCGTCGAGGTGGTATTCTTCCAGCCAATACAAGGCGTTGGCAAGCAGGAAGTTGGACACTTCGCGGCGGCCGTAATTGTAGATCAGCGTGTTCCAGTCGTGGTGGAAGCCTTCCTTCGGATCGGCATGCTCATAAAGCGGCGTGCCGTCGAAAAGCCGCAGCCCATGCTCGTCGGTCGGGAAATGCCCCGGAACCCAGTCGAGCAGAATGCCGATGCCGCGCTGATGCGCCGCGTCGACGAAGGCCGCGAATTCCTCCGGCCGGCCATAGCGGATCGTCGGCGCGTAAAGGCCGATCGGCTGGTAACCCCAGCTGCCGTCGAAGGGGAACTCCGAGATCGGCATCAGCTCGATATGGGTGAAGCCCATGTCGACGACATAATCGAGCAGTTCGGTCGAGAGCTCGTAATAGCTCAGCGAACGGCCGCCCTGCTCCCAGATCCGCTTCCACGAGCCCAGATGCACCTCGTAGATCGAGACCGGCTCATGGATGTTCTGCACGCTTTCGCGCGTCTGCAGCCAGCCCGCATCGGCCCAGTCATGCAGCCCGAGCTCGCGCACCACCGAGGCGGTGGCCGGCGGATGTTCGGAGCCGAAGCCGATCGGGTCGGCCTTCAGCGGCATCAGATTGCCACCGGGGCCGAGGATCTCGTATTTGTAGGTGTCGCCCGCCGCCACGCCGGGCAGGAAGATTTCGAACACACCGGTCGAACCGCGCCGCCGCATCGGATGGCGCCGCCCGTCCCAGTTGTTGAAGCTGCCCACCACCGAGACGCGCCGGGCATTGGGCGCCCAGACCGCGAAATGCACGCCGTCCACGCCTTCATGCGTGATCAGATGGGCGCCGAGCGCCTTCCAGAGGTGGCGATGCGTGCCCTCGCCAAGCAGATATTCGTCGATCTCGCCCAGCACCGGGCCGAACCGATAGGGATCCTCGAAGTCCCAGGTGGTGACGTCGTTCCGGGCGCGCAGGCTATACCCGCTCTTGCCGGCCCATTTCCCGCAAAAAACCCCGGGCACCACGGCCTCGAGTTCGACTTCCTTGCCGCGGGGGCCGACGGCCCAAAGTTTTTCCGCGTCGGGAACGATGGCTACAATTCGATTTGTCCGCCCGTCTTTGTGAATTCCGAGAACGGCAAAAGGATCTTCATGCCGGCCTTCGGCCAGCGCAAGTGCTTCGCTGCGGTCTATCAGCGTCATTTTCTTTCCTTAGAGGGCCGACTCGGTCCCCCAGATATCCTCCATATAACCACGAATTGCGCGATCTGAGGAGAAGAAACCCATACGGGCGGTATTCAACGCAGCCATGCGCCACCAGCGATCGGGATTTCCGAACGCGCGATCGACATCGGCCTGCGCTGCGCGATAGGCCTCGAAATCCGAGGCGACGAGGAAGTAATCGGAATGCCACATGTTGTGGACAAGGCCATGATAACGCGTAGGTTCCTCGGGGCTGAACCGGCCCTCGGCAATCATCTGCAACACATCCTGGAGGGATTGGCTTTGCAAGATCGCGTGGCGTGAATGCTCCGGATCCTTGCGACGTTCCATCACCTCCGCCGCGGTCAGGCCGAAGAGGAAGAAATTCTCCGCCCCCACCTGCTCGCGGATCTCGACATTGGCTCCGTCGAGCGTGCCGATCGTCAACGCGCCGTTGAGCGCGAATTTCATGTTCCCGGTGCCCGAGGCCTCCTTGCCGGCGGTCGAGATCTGTTCCGACAGGTCCGCGGCCGGGATCAGCCGCTCCGCCATCGAGACGTTGTAATTCGCCGGGTAGATGATCTTGAGCCGCCCGTCGACATAGGGATCCGCATTAACAACGGTCGCCACGTCATTGATAAGGCGAATGATTTCCTTCGCGGCCTGATAGCCGGGCGCGGCCTTGCCGCCAAAGATCTTGACCCGCGGCTGATAGGTGGCGAGCGGGTTTTCCCGGATC
>NZ_JBFXGV010000024.1:0-47122 GCF_050177655.1 Paenirhodobacter sp. | reverse complement strand
ACTGCCTGTGCTGGCTTGCCCGCGGGCAACGCCCCTCGGAGATCTGCTGGCGCATCGGCATTTCGGAGAAGACCTTCGAGAAGCATATCGCCTCGGCGAAGACGAAGCTGAAATCGCGCACCCGAGACCAGGCGCTGGCGAAATCGGTGCTTTTGGGGCTGCTGCCGCTCTGAACGGCGGAGGGTTTCGTGGGGAAACGGAAAAGCGCGCCCCCGAGGGAGCGCGCTTTTGATATTGCAGATCTGAGATTGGCCCGGGCCTTCGGGCACTCGCCAAAGGCACCCGGCCCAGCGCTTGCGCTCCGGGCGTTCGAGACATGAAACGCTCCACTGGAGCGTTTCATCGGGGCGCTTGTGCGCGCCCCGAAAGGCACCCGGCCCTGCGCTTGCGCTTCGGGCGTTCGCACCTTGAAAGGCTCCACTGGAGCCTTTCATCGGGGCGCTGGCGCGCCCCGAACGGTGCTCACCCCACCCGGTAATTCGGGCTTTCGCGGGTGATCTGCACGTCATGCACGTGGCTTTCCTTCAGCCCGGCGCCGGTGATGCGCACGAACTGGCAGCCGCCGCGCATCTGCGCGACCGTCGCATTGCCGGTGTAGCCCATCGCCGCGCGCAACCCGCCGACCATCTGGTGGATCACGGTGCCGACCGGCCCCTTGTAGGGCACCTGCCCCTCGATCCCTTCCGGCACCAGCTTGTCGGAAGCCGCGTCCTTCTGGAAATAGCGGTCGGCCGAGCCGCGCGCCATCGCGCCGAGGCTGCCCATGCCGCGATAGGATTTGTACGAGCGGCCCTGATAGAGGATCACCTCGCCCGGCGCCTCGTCGGTGCCCGCGATCGCCGAGCCGACCATCGCGCAGCTCGCCCCCGCCGCGATCGCCTTCGCGAAATCGCCCGAGAACTTGATGCCGCCATCGGCGATGATCGGCACGTCGCCCGCGCCCGAACAGGCGTCCATGATCGCGGTGAGCTGCGGCACGCCGACGCCCGCCACGATGCGCGTGGTGCAGATCGAGCCCGGGCCGATGCCGACCTTCACCGCATCCGCCCCCGCGTCGATCAGCGCCTTCGTCGCCCCCGCGGTCGCCACGTTGCCGGCGATCACCTGCACGTCGTCGCGATAGGCCTTGATCCGCGAGACCGCCTTCGCCACGCCCTCGCTATGGCCATGCGCGGTGTCGATCACGATCAGATCGCAGCCGGCATCGACCAGCGCGCAGCTGCGCTCATAGCCGGCATCGCCCACGGTCGAGGCGGCGGCGGCGCGCAGCCGGCCCTTCTCGTCCTTCGTCGCGAGCGGGTGGAGCACCGATTTCTCGCTGTCCTTCAGCGTCAGCAGGCCGGTGAGCTTGCCGTGGCCGTCGGTGACCAGCAGCTTCTCGATCCGGCGCGCCTTCATCAGCTGCATCGCCTCGTCGCGGTCGGCCGGCTCGTGCAGGATCGCGAGATTGTCGCGCGTCATCATCGCCGCAACCGGGGTGCGGTCATCGGTGGCGAAGCGCATGTCGCGGTTGGTGACGATGCCGACGACCTTGCCCGAGGCATCCACCACCGGGAAGCCCGAGACGTTGTAGCGCGCGACCAGCGCCTTCGCATCGGCAAGCGTCTGTTCGGGCGTGAGCGTGATCGGGTTGTAGACGATGCCGCTTTCGAACCGCTTCACCCGGCTCACTTCCTCGGCCTGCTGTTCGACGGTGAGGTTGCGGTGGATCACGCCGATGCCGCCGGCCTGGGCCATGGCGATCGCCATCGTCGACTCGGTCACCGTATCCATCGCCGAGGACAGGAGCGGAATGTTGAGACGGATCGTCTTCGTCACGAAGGTCGAGACATCGGCCTCCGAGGGCAGCACGGAAGAGGCTGCGGGAACAAGAAGAACATCGTCGAAGGTGAGCGCCTCGCGAATCTGCATCGGAATCTCCTGGACAGGGACGTTTGGCACGCCCCTGTTTCACGCATCACGACCGGATGCAACCCCTCAGGCAGTGGCCGCGTTGGTTTTCACGGCGAGTTGCCCCTTCGCCCAGAGCTTCATCACCTGATAGGCGACGAAGGGGATGAAGAGCGTCGCGCCGATCAGCACGAAGGCGCCCGGCAGCCGCCAGACCCCGCCCATCGCCAGCCAGAAATTCGCCGTCGCGGCAAGCGGGAAGGTCAGCGCCCCCCAGAACGGCGAGAAGCCCGCGGCCAGCAGCCAGCGCCCCCGCACGACGAAGACGAAAAGCAAAAGCGCCGAAAGCAGCCCGAAGGCCTGCGCGATCGCCTCGGCCTGAAAGCCGGTCGCGACCGAACCGATCAGCGCCGCGGGCGCAAGATGGATCGCAAGCAGCGGGCGCAGCGGCGCCGGCACCGTCTCGCGCGAGAATTGCTGCAGCGAGGCGGTCCAGATCCCGACCGCGATCACCAGCGAGAGCCAGAAAAGCCCGATCGCCAGCGTGGCAAGGCCAAGCGCCTGCGCCGCGAGCGCGCAGACGATCCAGCCGGTGAAGCCCAGATGCCAGACTGGGGTGACCCGGCGCTGCTCTTTCGGGCCGGTGGCCAGGGTCCAGATCAGCGCCGCGGTGAGGCCGAGGTGAAACACGATCCCAGCGCCGAGAAAGCCGCGCGCCAGCCCGCCGGAATAGGGCGCGAAGACCACCGCGAGCAGGTAAAGGCACAGCACCGCCGCCGAAAGCCCCGCCCGCCCGGGCAGGATCTTCAGCTCGTCGAGCACCACCGAGGGGCGCCGCGCCATCTTCACGACATAGGTCATCAGCGCGAAAAGCGCGAGCAGCATGATCGCGCCGAGCGCCGCATCCGCGAGCCCCTGCGGCAGCGCGAATTCGACGATGCCGCGCCGCCAGCCGAGGCCGAGCCCGAGAAGCCCCAGCACCGGCGGAAAGATCGCCGGCGGCACCCGCCGCCAAAGCCCCGCCGGCGCCTGACCGGGGATCTGACCGGGGATCTGGAAATTCATGGGTCTCGCCTTCCGGAAATTTCGTTCCCGCCAGCTTGCAATATTTCTTGCGCGAGGGAAAGCTGGCGACGGAACCGCGGCGGCGAAGGAGAGACTATGTCGCAACATGGCTACGAGAGCGGACGGCTCAACCTGCCCTTCGTGGGGATCGCGACCTTCGCGAAAAGCCCCTATGCCGGCGACTGGTCGCAGATCTCGGCCGATGCCGCGGTCATGGGCGCGCCCTTCGACTTCGGCACCCAGTTCCGCGCCGGCGCGCGCTTTGGCCCGCGCGCGGTGCGCGAGGCCTCGACGCTGTTCTCCTTCGGCCATGCCGGCGCCTATGACCACGAGGACGAGGTCACCTATCTCGAAGGGGTGCGGATCGTCGACATCGGCGACGCCGACATCGTCCACACCGACACCGAGACGAGCCACGCCAATATCGAGGCCGGCGTGCGCGCGATGCTGCGCGCGGGCGCGCTGCCGGTGGTGATCGGCGGCGATCATTCGATCAACATCCCCTGCATTCGCGCCTTCGCCGAGGATTGCGCCGAGAACGGCCCGATCCACATCCTGCAGATCGACGCCCATCTCGACTTCGTCGACGTCCGCCATGGCGTGCGCCACGGCCACGGCAACCCGATGCGCCGCGCCGCCGAGCGCAGCTATGTCTCGGGCATCACCGCGCTCGGCATCCGCAACGTCAGCTCGACCGCGAAGGACGGCTACGAGGCCGCCCGCGCGATGGGCGACGACATCCTGAGCGTGCGCCAGGCGCGCCGGCTTGGCACCGAGGGCGTGCTCGCCCGCATTCCTGCCGGGGCGCGGGTCTATGTCACGCTCGACATCGACGGTTTCGACCCCTCGATCGCGCCGGGCACCGGCACCCCCTCGCATGGCGGGTTCCTTTACTACGAGGTGCTCGAGATCCTGCAGGGCATCGCGCGCCGCCACGAGGTCGCGGGCATCGACCTCGTCGAGGTCGCGCCCGATTACGACCACTCCGGCGTGACCGCGATTCTCGCCGCGCAGGTGCTGCTGAATTTCCTCGGATTCATCTTTCATGCCCGGGGCTTGCGCGGCGCGGAAAATGCTGCGACTGCGAACGTGATCGCGCCGCCACAAGACCCAACGTAACGGCACCACGACGCGACGTAAGGCCGCGGCCCGAATTGATTCACGTTAACGTCATGCTAGGCTCGGCGTCGGAGAGAGTTCTGAAAGGCTCTAGGGAGGATCTGATGAAGAAATTGATGATGGCGGGGGCCGCGCTTGCGCTTGGCACCACCGCCGCAACCGCAGGTGGTGTCGAGCGCTCGACACAGTCTGTCGGTATCCTGTTCGAGAAGGGCAATTACGCCGAGCTGAACTTCGGCGGGTTCAAGCCCGACGTCTCGGGCACGGTCGCGGGGGGCCTCGTGTCCTCGGGCGACATGGCGGTCGATTACGGCACCTACAGCCTCGGCTACAAGCAGGCGCTGAACGACAAGATCGACCTGGCGATCATCATCGACCAGTCGACCGGCGCGAAGGTGAACTACCCCGCGGGGCTGCTCTACCCGCTCTCGGGCTCGACCGCCTCGATCACCTCGAACACCGTCACCGCGCTCCTGCGCTACAAGCTGCCCGAGAATTTCTCGCTGATCGGCGGTCTGCGCATCGATTCCGCTTCGGGCAAGGCGCGGCTCACCGCGGTCACCCATCCGCTGCTCGGCACCTACACGCTCAACACCTCGACCGAGACCGATCTCGGCTATGTCGTCGGCGTCGCCTGGGAAAAGCCGGAGATCGCGGCCCGCGTCGCGCTGACCTACAACTCGAAGATCGACCACAAGTTCAAGGCCACCGAATGGGGCATGGACCCGACGCTGCTCGGCGCGGCGACGGACCGGTTCACCACCACGATCCCGGAATCGGTGAACCTCGAGTTCCAGACCGGCGTCGCCAAGGACACGCTGGTCTTCGGCTCGGTGCGCTGGGTCCACTGGACGCAGTTCGACATCTCCCCGCCGATCTACTCGAGCCCGGCGGCGGTGAACGACGCGCTGGTTTCCTATTCGTCGAACACCACGACCTACACGCTCGGCGTCGGCCGCAAGTTCAGCGAGAAATGGTCGGGCGCGGTCTCGATCGGCTACGAAAAGCATGACGGCGGCACCGTCGGCAACCTCGGCCCGACCGATGGCTACAAGTCGATCGGCCTCGCCGCGACCTATCAGGCGACCGACAACATCAAGATCTCGGGCGGCCTGCGTTACGTCGACATCGGCAATGCGGTCACCAATGCGCCGATCTCGGGTCAGTTCAAGGACAACTCGGGCTGGGGCGCGGGCATCCGCGTCGGCATCACCTTCTGATCGGGCGCAAAGCCGGCGGAAGAGGGACGGAAAGGCCCCGCGGGAAACCGCGGGGCCTTTTCCATGGCAGGTTTATATCGGGGGCGGGTTTGTATTGGGCACAAGATCCGGGTGGCGGCGGCGCGCGAGCGCGGCTAGCGTCGCGCGACCATGACCCAGCCCGCCCCGATCACCCGCATCTCCCCCCTCGCCTGGGCGCTGCTCGCCGCGCTCGCGCTGGTCTGGGGCTCGTCCTTCCTGTCGAACCGGGCGGCGCTCGCCGGGGCCGGCGTGCTGACCGTGGTGACCTTCCGCGTCGCGGGGGGCGCGGTGGCGCTCTGGCTCTGGGTCGCGCTGCGTCGCCTGCCGCTGCCGCGCGATCCGCGCCTGCTGATCCGCTTCGCGATCATGGGGGCGCTGAACAACGCGATCCCCTTCTCGCTCATCGTCTGGGGGCAGAAACATATCGACAGCGGTCTGGCCGCGATCCTCAACGCCTCGACCGCGATCTTCGGCGTGCTGGTCGCCGCCGCGGTCTTCTCCGACGAGCGGCTGACGCCGCCGCGGCTCCTTGGCGTGGCGATCGGCTTTGCCGGCGTGGTGATCGCGATCGGCCCGGCCGCGCTCACCGGCTTCTCGCTCGCCTCGGCGGGGCAATGGGCGGTGATCGGCGCCTCGTTCTCCTATGGCTTCGCCGGGGCCTATGCCCGCAGCGCGATCCGCGGCCTCGCCCCCGAAGTCGCCGCCGCCGGCATGCTCACCGGCGGGCTGTTCTGGCTCGCACCGCTGATGTTGACCATCGAAGGGGTGCCAAGCCTCGATTACGCCCCCTCGGTCTGGGCGGGGATGATCTGGCTCGCGCTCGGCTGCTCGGCGCTCGCCTATCTGATCTATTACCGCATCCTCGCGCTCGCCGGCGCCGGGAACCTCTCGCTCGTCACCCTGCTGATCCCGCCGGTCGCGATCCTCGCCGGCTGGGCGGTCTATGGCGAGCGGCTCGGCCCCAATGCCTTCGCCGGTTTCGCGGTGCTGGCGCTTGGCCTTGCGATCCTCAACCGGAAACCGCGTGACGCCGCCCGCCCGAGCCGCTAAACCCTGAAAAAACGGGGGCCGGAGACGGGCATGATCTATCGCAATCGCGCAGAATGGCTGGCGGCAAGCCGCAAGCGGGTGCTGCTTTTCGGCATGTCGGGGCTGGGCAAGACCTATCTCGCCTCGATGCTGCGCGGCTCCGCCAGCGCCTGGTTCCACTACTCGATCGATTACCGCATCGGCACGCGCTACATGGGCGAGTATATCGCCGACAATTTCAAGCGCGAGGCGATGAAGAACCCGTTCCTCGCCGAGCTCCTGCTCAGCGACAGCGTCTATATCACCTCGAACATCACCTTCGACAATCTCGCGCCGCTCTCGACCTATCTCGGCAAGCCCGGCTCGCCGGCGAAGGGCGGCCTGCCGTTCGAGGAGTACGAGACGCGGCAGAACCAGCACCGGCAGGCGGAACAGGCCGCGCTGCTCGACACGCCGCATTTCATCCGCCGCGCCGAGGAGATCTACCGGATCCCGAATTTCGTCTGCGATTCCGGCGGCTCGATCTGCGAGGTGGTGGACCCGGCCGATCCCGCCGACCCGATCCTCACCGCGCTCTCGAAGAACCTGCTGATGGTCTGGATCGAGGGCTCGGAGGCGCATACCGAGGAGCTCGTGCGCCGCTTCGACCGCGCACCGAAACCGATGTATTATTCGCCCGATTTCCTCGACCGGAAATGGGTGCAATACCGCGTCGAGCGCGGGCTGCGCGAGGAGGAGGTCGACCCCGACGATTTCGTGCGCTGGACCTACCGCCAGGCGCTCGATCACCGTCAGCCGCGCTATGCGGCGATGGCGGCGAACTGGGGGGTGAAGGTAACGGCCGCCGATGTCGCCCTTGTCCGCGACGAGAAGGATTTTATATCCCTGATCGCGGAGACCCTGCCCGCCTGAGCCGCGCAGAGTTCATGCATCACGTGAAGATCGCCCTGTAACCAACGGAAATATCATGCCTATCACCCTTCCCGAAAACCTCCCCGCCTTTGATATCCTGTCGCGGGAAGGCGTGATGGTGATGACGCCCGAACGCGCGGCGCGGCAGGAAATCCGGCCGCTGCGGATCGGTCTGCTCAATCTGATGCCGAAAAAGATCCAGACCGAGAACCAGTTCGCCCGGCTGATCGGCGCGACGCCGATCCAGATCGACTTTCAGCTGATCCGCATCACCTCGCACCAGACGAAGAACACCGCGGCCGAGCATATGGAGACCTTCTACCGCCCCTTCGACGAGGTCGAAGCCACCGGCGAGAAGTTCGACGGGCTCATCATCACCGGTGCCCCGATCGAGAAAATTCCTTTCGCCGACGTGACTTACTGGGAAGAGCTCACGCGGATCATGGACTGGACGCAAAGCCATGTCTTCTCCACCTTCGGCGTGTGCTGGGGCGGCATGGCGATGGCCTACCATTTCCACCGGATCCCGAAACACCCGCTCGACCACAAGGCCTTCGGCTGTTTCCGCCACCGCAACCTCGCCCCCGCCTCGCCCTACCTGCGCGGCTTCTCCGACGACGTGCTGGTGCCGGTGAGCCGCTGGACCGAGATGCGCGAGGAGGAAATCGCCGCCGCCGGGCTGCGCACGCTGATCGCCTCGGACGAGACCGGCCCCTGCCTGGTCGAGGACGCCGGCCATCGCGCGCTCTATGTCTTCAACCATTTCGAATATGACTCTGGCACGCTGAAGGAGGAATACGACCGCGACGTGGCGGCCGGCAAACCGATCAACGTGCCGAAGAACTACTACCCCGAGGACGACCCGACCCGGGTGCCGACGAACCGCTGGCGCAGCCATGCGCATCTGCTTTACGGCAACTGGATCAACCAGATCTATCAGGACACGCCCTACGATCTGGCCGAAATCGGGATGTGACCGGCGCGGGGGCGCTGCCCCCCCGGCTGCGCCTCCCCCCGGGATATTTCGACACTTTGGAAGCCGGTTTCCAAAGTGCCCAAATATCCCGGGGGAGTCTGCGTCAGCAGACGGGGGCAGCGCCCCTCAGACCAGCGAGGTCACCCAGAGCACCGTCGCATCCTCCGGGCTCACCGAGACGAGGTTGTGCCCCATGCTCGCGTCGTAATAGGCGCTGTCGCCGCGGCGCAGTTCGGCCGGTTCGTAGAACTCGGTGTAAAGCCGCACGATCCCGGTGAGGACATAGAGGAATTCCTCGCCGTCATGGCGCACCCAGCCGTCGAACTCCTCGAAGCTGCGCGCGCGGATCCGGGTGCGATAGGGCAGCATCTGCTTCGTGCGCAGGCTTTGCGCGAGCAATTCGTGCTCGTAGGTGGTGGTGATATGCGGCGCGCCCTCGCCCGCCTTGGTGACCGCCATCCGCCCCGTCACCTGCCCCTTCGAGGGCGGGGTGAAGAGCTGCGGCACCGAGATCCCCAGCCCTTCGGCCAGCTTCTTCAACGCCTCGTAGGTGGGCGACATCTGGCCGTTCTCGATCTTCGAGAGCGTCGAGCGGGCAAGCCCGATCTGGCTTGCCGCCGCCTCGAGCGTCCAGCCGCGGGCGCGGCGCAGCTCGCGCACCCGTTCCGCCAGATCGACCGGCTCGGGCATCACCTCCGCCCCGCTTTCGCGGGCGATGCGGATGATCTTCGCCTGTTCGATCTCGCCCATCCGAGCCTCCGGCTTGCAACGACGCCTGCCGCGGCGTAGCAGGGAAAGATGCTCTCTGTCCATGCCCCATCCCCTTTCGCGCCCGCGCCCGACGCCTTCAACATGGCGTCCCATGTGCTTGCCCATGCCGGGCGCCTTGCCGACCGGCCGGCGATGCAGATCCTCGGCGCGACGAAGGCGGAGCGCTGGTCCTATGGCCGGCTCGAGGCCGCGGTGCGCGGCGCGGGCACCGGTTTCCTGCGCGCGGGGCTTGCCCCCGGCGACCGGCTGCTCTTGCGGCTCGGCAATACGCCCGAGTTTCCGGTGGCCTATCTCGGCGCGATCGCGGTGGGGATCGTGCCGGTGCCGACCTCGGCGCAGCTGACCGGACCCGAGATCACGAAAATGGCGGCGCAGATCAGCCCCGCCGCGGTGGTCGCGGGCGAAGGCGTGGCGCTGCCCGAGGGCGTGGAAAAGGTCATCTCCGAAGACGCCCTGCGCGGCTTTGCCGAGCTGCCGCCCTGCGATTACGATCTGGGCGATCCCGACCGGCTTGCCTATATCATCTTCACCTCCGGCACCTCGGGCAATCCGCGCGCGGTGATGCACGCCCATCGCGCGATCTGGGCGCGGAAGATGATGCATCAGGGCTGGTACGGGCTCACCCCCGAGGACCGGCTCCTGCATGCCGGCGCCTTCAACTGGACCTATACGCTCGGCACCGGGCTGATGGATCCCTGGTCGGTCGGCGCCACCGCGCTGATCCCGGCGCCGGGGGTCGAGCCGCAGACTCTGCCGCTTCTGCTGCGCCGCTTCGATGCTACGATTTTCGCAGCAGCGCCGGGCGTTTACAGGCAGATCCTCAAGCATCACATGAACTTGCCGCTGCCGCGTCTGCGCCACGGGCTCAGCGCCGGCGAGGCGCTGCCGCTCGCCACGCGCCAGCATTGGAACGCCGCCACCGGCGCGATGATCTACGAGGCGCTCGGCATGTCCGAATGCTCGACCTTCATCTCCGGCGCGCCCGGCCATCCGGCGCCGCCCGGCACCTCGGGCTGGCCGCAGGAGGGCCGCCAGATCGCGGTGCTGGGCGAAGACGGCGCCCCGGTCGAACGTGGCACGCCGGGCGTGCTCGCCGTGCATCGCTCCGACCCGGGGCTCTTCCTCGGCTATTGGGGGGCGGAGGCGGAGACGCGCGCGCGGTTCAGCGCCGATGGCGACTGGTTCCTCACCGGCGACATGGTGACGATGACGCCGACCGGCGCGATCCGCTACGAGGGGCGCGGCGACGACATGATGAACGCGGGCGGTTTCCGCGTGAGCCCGCTCGAGGTCGAGGCGGAGATGGCGCTGTGCGAGGGCGCGGGCGAGGTCGCGGCGATCGAGCTGCGCGTGAGCGCCGAGGCCTCGGTGATCGCGCTCGCCTATACCGGACCCGCAAGCCCCGAGGCGATGCTCGCCCATGCCGGCGCGCATCTCGCCCGCTACAAGCAACCCCGCATCTGCCGCCCCGTCGCGGCGCTGCCGCGCAACCGCAACGGCAAGATCGACCGCCGCGCGCTGCGCGACACCTGGCCCGAGGAGACCCGATGATCCCGCTCGATATCTTCGCCGACCCGGTCTGCCCCTGGTGTTACATCGGCAAGGCGCGGCTCGACCGTGCGCTCGAGGCGCGGCCGGGGCATCCTTTCGTGATCGCCTGGCATCCGTTCGAGCTGAACCCGACGCTGCCCGCGGGCGGCATGGCGCGCGACGCCTATCTCACCGCGAAATTCGGCGTCGAGGCCGCGAAATACCATATCCCGGTGCTCGAGGCGGCCAAGGATGCCGGCGTCACCATGGATCTCGCCGCGATCACCCGGATGCCGAACACCCGCGACGCGCATCGGCTGCTGCATTGGGCGGGGATCGAGGGGCGCCAGACCCCGGTGATGTCGGCGCTGATGCGAGCCTATTGGCGCGAGGGGCGCGACATCGGCGATCCGGCGGTGCTGACCGAGATCGCCGTGCAGATGGGGATGGAGGGCGAGATGGTCGCGCGGCTGCTGGCCACCGACGCCGATCTCGACACGATCGCCGCGCGCGAGGCCCATGCGCGCGAGCGCGGCATCGACGCGGTGCCGGCCTTCGTCATCGGCAACAGCCATCTGGTGACCGGCGCGCAGCCGACATCGCTCTGGCTGCAGGTGATCGACGAGCTTTCGGGGCAACAGGGCGCGGACTGAGCACCGCCGCACAGCCCCCTGCGCAGCCCCGGCTCTGGCGCTTTGCGAAAGGCCGTGCCTATGTGGCGCAACTCTCGAAAGGCCAGATCCGTGACCCCTGCCCCCACCCCGGCGGCCAAAGCGCTGCCGTTGCCCGAATTCGTCGCCCTGCTCGCGCTGCTGATGGCGATGGTCGCCTTCTCCATCGACGCGATGCTGCCCTCTCTGCCCGAGATCGCCGCGAGCCTCTCGCCCGAGAACGTGAACCGCGCGCAGCTGGTGCTGACCTCCTTCGTGCTCGGCATGGGGCTTGGCACCTTTTTCGTCGGGCCGATCTCGGACGCGATCGGGCGCAAGGTGACGCTCGGCGGCGGGCTTGCGATCTATATCGCCGCGGCGACCGCCGCGCTTTGGGCGAACAGCCTCGAATTCCTGCTCATCGCGCGTTTCGTGCAGGGGCTTGGCGCCTCGAGCGGGCGGATCGTGCCGATGGCGCTGATCCGCGACCTGCATTCCGGCCCGCAGATGGCGAAGATCACCTCGATCATCATGATGTTCTTCATGCTGATCCCGGCGATCGCGCCGACGGTGGGCGGGCTCATCGCGCTGCAATTCGGCTGGCGCGGCGTGTTCGGCGCCTTCGTGCTTTTCGGCCTCGTCAGCGTGGTCTGGATGGGGCTGCGCCAGCCCGAGACCCTGCCGAAGGAGCGCCGCCGCCCGCTCGTGCCCGCGAAACTGATCTCCGGTGCGGCCGAGGTGCTCGGCAATCGCGACGTGCGGATCTACACGCTCGTCATCAGCCTCGGCTTCGGGCAGATGTTCACCCTGCTTTCGACCGCGCAGCAGCTTTACGCCGCCTATGGCGTGACCACGACCTTCCCCTACTGGTTCGGCGCCGGGGCGATCGTCGCGGGCACCGCCTCGCTTTTCAATGCGCGTTTCGTGATGCGGCTGGGCATGCAGCGGCTCGCGCGCGGGGGCTATCTGATGCAGATCGGCTTTTCCGCGGTGATGCTGGTGCTGGTGCTTTCCGGCTTCGTCACCGGGCCGCAGGCCTTGCCCGTGCTTTTCATCTGGGTGGTGTCGGTCTTCTTCATCGCCGGGATCACCTTCGGCAATATCAACGCGATGGCGATGCAGCGGATGGGGCATCTCGCCGGAATGACCGCCTCGGTGCTGAGCGCCTTTTCCACCGTGGGCGCGGTGATGATCGCGGCGCCGGTGGGGCAGATGTTCTCCGGCTCGCCCGAGCCGCTTGTGATCACCACACTGATCTGCTCGGGCCTCGCCTGGTGGCTGCTCGGCCGGACCGACCCGGCCGCGTGATCAGCGCCGCTTCGGCGCCGGGCCCGGTTTCGCCACCGGTTTCGGCGCCGCCTTCACCGCGGATTTCTCCGCCTTTTCAGGTGTTTTCGCGCCGTTCTTCACAGCGATGACCTTCTCGGCCAGCTCCTTCGCGATGGCAAAGGCGCCCTTGATCCGATCGGCATCCGTGGCCCAGTCGCGCCGCACCACGACCCGGTTGCCCTCGATCTTCGCCGCGCCCTTCTGCGCGGTGAGGAATTCGACGAGACCGGCGGGGTTCGGGAACTTGTCGAGGTGGAACTGCACCGTCGCCCCCTTCGGCCCGGCGTCCATCTTCGCGATCATCGCGCGCTTCGCCATCGCCTTGATCCGCACGACGAGGAGCAGCGTGTTCACCTCGCGCGGAAGCTCGCCGAAACGGTCGATCAGTTCGGCGGCAAAGCCCTCGAGCTCGATCTTCGTCGTGAGATTCGAAAGCCGGCGATACAGGCCAAGCCGCACGTCGAGATCGGGGATGTAGCTTTCCGGGATCATCACCGGCACGCCGAGGTTGATCTGCGGCGACCATTCGCCATCGTCGCCGGTCTCGGTGAGTTCCCCCGATTTCAGCCGCGCGATCGTCTCCTCGAGCATCGCCTGATAAAGCTCGTAGCCCACTTCCTTGATATGGCCCGATTGCTCCTCGCCAAGCAGGTTTCCCGCCCCGCGCAGGTCGAGGTCTTGCGAGGCAAGGCTGAACCCGGCGCCGAGATTGTCGAGCGAGCCGAGCAGCCGCAGCCGTTTCGTGGCCTGCGGCGTCAGCGGCAGCCGCGGTTTCGTCGTCAGGTAGCAATAGGCGCGTTGCTTCGAGCGCCCGACCCGGCCGCGGATCTGGTAAAGCTGGCTCAGCCCGAACATGTCGGCGCGATGCACCACCATCGTGTTCGCGGTCGGAATGTCGAGCCCGCTTTCCACGATCGTCGTCGCCAGCAGCACGTCATATTTGCCGTCGTAAAAGGCGTTCATCCGGTCGTCGAGATCGCCCGCCGCCATCTGCCCATGCGCGGTGATGACGCTCACCTCGGGGACGTGCTCGCGCAGGAAGGCCTCGATCTCGGGCAGGTCGGTGATCCGCGGCACGACGTAGAACGACTGCCCGCCGCGGTAGTGCTCGCGCAGGAGTGCCTCGCGGATCGTGACCGCGTCGAACTCGCTCACATAGGTGCGGATCGCGAGGCGGTCGACCGGCGGCGTGCCGATCACGCTCAGATCGCGCACCCCGGTGAGGCTGAGTTGCAGCGTGCGCGGGATCGGCGTCGCGGTGAGCGTGAGAACGTGGATCTCGGAGCGCATCTCCTTCAGGCGTTCCTTGTGCTGCACGCCGAAATGTTGTTCCTCGTCAATGACAAGCAGGCCGAGGTTGCGGAATTTCACGGCCTTCGCCAGCACCGCATGTGTGCCGATCACGATGTCGACGGTGCCGTCCGCCAGCCCTTCGCGCGTCTTCGCGGCATCCTTTGCGGTGACGAAGCGCGAGAGCGGTTTCACCGTCAGCGCAGTGCCGCGGAAGCGTTCGGCGAAGGTCTTGTAATGCTGGCGCGCGAGCAGCGTCGTCGGCGCGATCACCGCCACCTGCATGCCCGAGATCGCGGCGACGAAGGCCGCGCGCATCGCCACCTCGGTCTTGCCGAAGCCGACATCGCCGACGATCAGCCGGTCCATCGGCGTGCCCGAGGCGAGGTCATGCGCGACATCCTCGATCGCGCTCAGCTGATCCTCGGTCTCGCTATAGGGGAAGCGCGCGGAGAACGCCTCCCATTCGTGATGCGGCGCCTCGAGGATCGGCGCGGCGCGCAGATGGCGTTCGGCGGCGATCCGCATCAGCTTGTCGGCGATCTGGCGGATGCGCTCCTTGAGCCTGGCCTTCTTCGCCTGCCAGGCGCCCCCGCCGAGCTTGTCGAGCAGCCCCTCCTCATGGCCGTAGCGGCTGAGCAGTTCGATATTGGTGACGGGCAGGTAAAGCCGGTCGCCGCCCGCATATTCCAGCAGCACGCAGTCGATCGGCGCCCCCAGCGCGGTGACGGTCTCGAGCCCCTTGTAGCGGCCGACGCCGTGATCGACATGCACGACGAGATCGCCGGGCGAGAGGCTCTGCGCCTCGGTCAGGAAATTGTCGGCCTTGCGGCGACGTTTGGGCCGCGTCACCAGCCGGTCGCCGAGCACGTCCTGCTCGGAGATCACGGTCAGCCCCTCGGCCTCGAACCCGGCATCGAGCGCCCAGACGACGAGGCCGAGCCCGCCGATCTCGCGCCCGTCGCGGATCAGCTTCGCGCCACTGAGCCCCTCGTCCATCAGAAGGCCCGAAAGCCGCTCGCGCGCGCCCTCCGACCAGCTCGCGATCACCACATCGCCAAGTTGAAGTCGTTTCTCAACATGGTCTTTCAAGGCCGCGAAAAGACTGATGTTTTCGTTCTGGCGCTCGGGCGCGAAATTGCGCCCGATGCGCGCCCCGGCATTGAGGATCCCGGGCCCGGGCGGCGCGCTCAGCACCTGCAACCGGATCAGCCGCAGCGGGGCGAGCGCCGCCTCCCAGGCCGTGTGATCGAGGTAAAGCAGCCCGGGCGGCGCCGGCTTGTAGACGGTATCGACGCGGTCGCGCCGGGTCATCGCCTCGCGCCGCGTGTCATATTGATCGGCGATCCCGTCCCAGCGCGAGATCCGCTGCGCCTCGAGCTGATCGTCGAGCATCACCGAGGCGCCCGGCAGGTAGTCGAAGATCGTCTCCAGCCGGTCGTGAAAGAAGCCGAGCCAATGCTCCATGCCGGCATATTTGCGCCCGGCCGAGACCGCCTCGTACAGCGGATCATCCGCGCCGCCCGCGCCGAATTCGATGCGGTAATTCTGCCGGAAGCGGGTGATCGAGGCCTCGTCGAGCATCACCTCGCTCACCGGCGCGAAATCGACCTGGGTCAGTTTCTCGGTGGTGCGCTGGCTTGCCGGGTCGAAGCGGCGCGCGCCGTCGAGCACGTCGCCGAACAGATCGAGCCGCACCGGCCCCTCGGCGCCCGGCGGGTAGATGTCGACGATGCCGCCGCGCAGCGCGTAATCGCCCGGCTCCGCCACCGTCGAGACCGGCGAGAACCCCATCCGCGCGAGGAAATTGCGCAGCGCTTCCTCGTTGATGCGCTGGCCGACACGGGCGGAAAAGCTCGAGGCGGCGATCAGGTCGCGCGCCGGCACCCGCTGCATCGCCGCCGACAAGGTGGTGAGCAGCACGAAGGGCCCGGAGATGCCGGTGGCGAGCGCCGCAAGCGTCGCCATCCGCGCGGCGGAGACCTCGGGGTTGGGCGAGACCCGGTCATAGGGCAGGCAATCCCAGCCCGGAAAGCGCAGCACCGCCACCTCGGGCGCGAAAAAGGCAAGCGCGGCGCGCGTCGCCTCCATCCGCCGTTCGTCGCGCGCGACATGGATCACCGGGCGGCCACGCGCCAGTTCCTTCGCGATCAGCTTCGCGTCATAGCCCTCGGGGGCGCCGGAAAGAAGAAGATGCTCCATCGCGCCGAGAGGTATCCGCCTCGCCGCCGGTGTCAAGCCCGGCTCAGCCGAGCGGCGAGAGCTGGAAGTTCTGCAACATGCCCCAGAGCGAGGTCACGGTGATCGCGACGAGCCCCACCGCCTGCACCGCGACCCGGTGATGGGTGAGGATGCGCGCCACTGTCTCGGCATCGGCGCCCGCGGCCAGCAGCGGTTCGAGCCGTGCCGCGCTGCGCAGGCTCAGCCCGAAGACGAGCGCGAGCGGCACCATGATCAGCGCGACGGCCTGCGCGAATTCCATCCCGTAGACGAAGCCCCAGACGATCAGCGTGGTCAGCAGGAAGGAAGCGACGAGCACGATCACCATCCCCGCCTCGCGCCCGATCATCAAGAGACGGCGCACGTTCACCCCGGTGATGGTGACGAGATCCTGCGCCGCCACCCCCTGCTTGCGCCGCGCGCGCAGCACCATGTCATAGGGCACGCCGAGCACCCAATGCGAAGCCGTGGACCAGGTCACCGCCAGCGCGATCCAATACCAGAGATTGGAAAAGGAGCGCATGTCGATGAGGTCGAGGATCGTCTGCCAGATATTCACGGCGCCTTCCGAATTGCTGCGCCCCCGGTTTGGCGCAAACCGCCTGCGGTTGCAAGGCGGGCCGTCAGGGCTTACGAGACCTTATCCCCGGTGCCAGGCCGCCCGGGAGGGCTGCGCCCGGCGCCTCTCCGGCGCGCCGGAAGGACAAAAGGAGTTGAGCCGATGCAACCGATCCTGCCCCCGTTCCCCGCCACCCGCCTGCGCCGGATGCGCCGCTCGCCCGCGCTGCGCGACCTCGCGCAGGAGCATCGCCTCAGCGTGAAAGACCTGATCTGGCCGATCTTCATCACCGATGTCGCCGGCGCCGATGTCGAGGTTTCCTCGATGCCGGGCGTCTTCCGCCATACGCTCGAGGGCGCGGTGAAGGCGGCGGAAGAGGCGGCGAAGCTTGGCATTCCGGCGCTCTGCCTTTTCCCCTTCACCGACCCGGCGGAAAAGACCGAGGGCTGCGAGATGGCCTGGAACCCGGAGAATATCTCGAACCGGGTGATCCGCGCGATCAAGCGCGAAGTGCCCGAGATCGCGGTGATGACCGATATCGCGCTCGACCCCTACAATGCGAACGGGCATGACGGATTGGTGCGCGACGGCGAGATCCTGAACGACGAGACCGTCGAATGCCTGGTGAAGATGGGCCTTGCCCAGGCCGAGGCCGGCGCCGATATCCTTGGCCCCTCGGACATGATGGACGGGCGCATCGCCGCGCTGCGCGAGGCGCTCGAGGGGGCCGGGCATCAGGGCGTCACGATCCTCAGCTATGCCGCGAAATATGCCTCGGCCTTCTATGGCCCGTTCCGCGATGCGGTGGGGGCCTCCGGCGCGCTCAAGGGCGACAAGAAGACCTATCAGATGAACCCGGGCAATTCGGACGAGGCGCTGCGGCTCGTCGCGCGCGACCTCGCCGAGGGCGCCGACATGGTGATGGTGAAACCCGGCATGCCCTATCTCGACATCGTGCGCCGGGTGAAGGACGCTTTCGGCGTGCCGACCTATGCCTATCAGGTCTCGGGCGAATATGCGATGCTGATGGCGGCGGTGAAGAACGGCTGGCTCGACCATGACAAGGTGATGATGGAAAGCCTGATCGGCTTCCGCCGGGCCGGCTGCGACGGGGTGCTGACCTATTTTGCCCCCGCGGCGGCGAAACTGCTCTCCGCCTGAGGGTCGCGATCGGCGGCGGCGCGCCGAAAGCCGCGCCGCCGGATCAACAGGAAGTGACAAGTCGCGTTTTTTCGCCTATCAATTGTGCCCAAAGGACCGGAACAAGGCCCCAACAGAGCGGAGCGAGCAGATGACGAAGATTTCGAGACGGACCCTCCTGTCGACGGGCGGCGCCAGCCTTGGGCTTGCCGCCTGCGGCAATGGTATCGGCTCCTCGGGCGGTGCGAAGATCGACGCCCGGGTGGATGCCACGCGCGATTATCTCCTGCAGAAATACCCCGGCACGCAGGATCTGATGACGAAGGCGGTCGGCGTGCTTTACATGCCGCTGATGACCGAGGCGAGCTTCGGTTTCGGCGGCGCCTATGGCCGCGGCGCGCTGCGGATCAACAACGTGACGGTGGATTACTATTCCGCCGCCTCCGCCTCGGTCGGCTTCCAGATCGGCGCGCAGCAATATGCCCATGCGCTGTTCTTCATGACCGAAAAGGCGCTCGCCGATTTCCGCCGCGCCGATGGCTGGGAAGCGGGCGCGGACATGCGCTATGCGCTGCCCGACCGCGGCGGCGCGATCGGCGCCGACACCACGACCTCGCTCGCCCCGGTGATCGCGCTGGTCTTCGGCCAGGCCGGGCTGATCGTCGGCGCCTCGCTCGCCGGCACGAAATACACCCGCGTCCTGCCCTGAGCGCAGGCCCTTCCGACAAAAGCAAAGGCGCGCCGAAAGCGCGCCTTTTTCAATGGGTTACAGGGCGAAGTTAAAGTATC
This sequence comes from Paenirhodobacter sp., assembly GCF_050177655.1. Taxonomy (NCBI): domain Bacteria; kingdom Pseudomonadati; phylum Pseudomonadota; class Alphaproteobacteria; order Rhodobacterales; genus Paenirhodobacter; species Paenirhodobacter sp. The sequence goes on along the minus strand of NZ_JBFXGV010000024.1, from coordinate 28,612 downwards.
GCCTTAACCGCCGTAGATCACCTTCACGTAATTCGTGGTCTCGGCATAGGGCGGGATGCCCTTGTATTTGTCTACCGCCTCGGGCCCGGCGTTATAGGCCGCAAGCGCATGGCGCCAGTTGCCGAAGCGATCATACATCATCCGCAGATAGCGCGCCCCGCCCTCGAGGTTCTGCGCCGGATCCGACGGGTCGACGCCAAGCCGCGCCGCGGTCGCCGGCATCAGCTGCGCCAGCCCGCGCGCCCCCTTGGGCGAAACCGCCCCCTGATTCCAGCCGCTCTCCTGCTGCACGAGGCGCAGGAACAGATCCTCCGGCACGCCATGCTTGCTGGCCGCGGCGCGTGCGGTCTGCATATACTGGCCGCGATAGCGCCCGTTGTAACGCGGCAGCGCGCCGCTTTCGACCTCGCCCAGCCCCTTGTCGGGGCGCAACCGCGACGAATTCGAATATTGCCCCGCAAGCCGCCCGTCGAGCAGCGCGAACTGGTTGCGCCGCAGCAAGACCTGCGATTTCGACGATCCGCGCCCAAGCGAAAGCCCTTCCGCCCGCGCAACCCCTTCCGAGACCGGAGCCAGCGCCACCGCCAGCCCGAGCGTCACCACCCCTGCGACTTTCCGCATCTGCCCCTTCCGCACCATTAAACCGGCGGCAGTATACGCAAAAATCCGCCCGCGAAAAGGGAGCAGGCGTCGCAGCCCGGCCAGGATCGGCGGCACCTTGCCCATTTCGGTGCGAGGCGGCGAAATCCTCTGCGCGACAGGGAACCGAAAGCCGGGCCGCTCGGCCATTGGCCTGCGCGCGCCGGTGCTCTATACCCGGTGAAACATTTCGGAATCGTCGCCCATCGCGGCGGCACGGACGCGCAGTCACGAAGCAGTTGCAAGGACGCGCGGTCACTCAGGCGGGAGGACGCATGGCAGGTTCGGTCAACAAGGTCATTCTCATCGGCAATCTGGGCCGCGACCCGGAGGTGCGCAGCTTCTCGAACGGCGGCAAGGTGTGCAACCTGCGCATCGCCACCTCGGAAAGCTGGCGCGACCGCAATTCGGGCGAGCGCAAGGAGCGCACCGAATGGCATTCGGTCGCGATCTTCTCGGAGCCGCTGGCGAAGATCGCCGAGCAATATCTGAAGAAGGGTTCGAAGGTCTATATCGAGGGCCAGCTCGAAACCCGGAAATGGACCGATCAGCAGGGCCAGGAACGCTACACGACCGAGGTCGTGCTGCGCCCCTTCACCGGCAATCTCACCCTGCTCGACGGGCGTGACGGCGGCGGGTCGGGCGGCGGTGGCTCCTATGGCGGCGGTGGCGGCTATGACGAGGGCCCGTCCTACGGCGGCGGCGGCGCGGGCGGCGGCGGTGGCCGCTCCTCGGGCGGTGGCGGCGGTGGCGGCCGGCCCGATTTCGACGACGAAATCCCGTTCTGATCGAACGGCCGGGCGGCGCGGCCCCCGTGGTCCGCGCCCCCGCAAGACGGAGGAGCGGCGCAGGGCGATTTCCCGCCCTCGCGCCCGGAAAGGACAGCCCGATGAAAGGCGCAATGACGCCGCATGAAGCGGCGGAGAGGATCCCCGATGGCGCAAGCCTGCTGATCGGGGGGTTCATGGGGGTGGGCACGCCCGAAAGGCTGATCGACGCGCTGGTCGCCCGCGGCGCGCGCGATCTCACGGTGATCGCGAACGACACCGCCCGCCCGCATCAGGGCATCGGCAAGCTGGTGGTGGCGCGCGCCGTCTCGCGCGTGGTCACCTCCCACATCGGCCTCAACCCGGAAACGCAAAAGCAGATGATCGCCGGCGAGCTCGAGGTCGAGCTGGTGCCGCAGGGCACGCTGATCGAGCGCATCCGCTCGGGCGGGATGGGGCTTGGCGGGGTGCTGACGCCCACGGGCCTCGGCACCGCGGTCGAGGAGGGCAAGCAGATCGTCGAGGTCGACGGCAAGCGCTTCCTGCTCGAAAAGCCGATCACCGCCGATTTCGCGCTGGTGGCGGCCTGGCAGGCCGATTACGTCGGCAATCTCGCCTATATGCTCACCGCGCATAACTTCAACCCGATCATCGCGATGGCCGCGCGCACGGTGATCGCCGAGCCGGAAAGCATCGTGCCGACCGGCGTGATCCCGCCCGATGCGGTGAAGACGCCGGGCGTGCTCGTCGATCATCTCGTGCTGCGCAACGACTGAGGGGGCCGGAATGAAACCGAAGGAACTGATCGCGCGCCGCGTCGCGCTCGAATTTCGGCCGGGGCAGCTCGTCAATCTCGGCATCGGCCTGCCGAGCCTCGTGGCGCGTTATGTGCCCGTCGAGATGGGCGTCTTCTTCCAGTCGGAGAACGGCGTCGTCGGCCTTGGCGCGCGCCCCGACGAGGGGATGGAGGATCCGCATCTGACCGACGCGGGCGGCGGCTATGTCTCCACCGTGCCGGGCGCCGCCTCGATCGATTCGGCGATGAGCTTCGGGCTGATCCGCGGCGGCCATGTCGATCTGACGGTGCTTGGCGGGCTCCAGGTCGACGAACGCGGGCGGCTCGCGAACTGGATGGTGCCGGGCAAGATGGTGCCGGGCATGGGCGGCGCGATGGATCTGGCCACCGGCGCGGCGAAGGTGATCGTGGCGATGCAGCATGTCGCGGGCGGCGAAAGCAAGATTGTGCCCGAATGCACCCTGCCGCTCACGACCGAGCGGCGCGTCGATCTCGTCGTCACCGATCTTGCCGTGCTCGAACCGACCGAGGCCGGGCTCGTGCTGCGCGAACGCGCGCCGGGGGTGAGCGTCGAGGAGATCCTCGCCGCGACCGAGGCGGCGCTGATCGTGCCGGAGGGCGAGGTGCCCGAGATGGAACTGGCCTCCGGCGCCTGAAACCAGGGGCGCAGGGGGCCGCACCCCCTGCCCGCCCGTTTTTTTCGGGGCAGCTCAGCTCAGCTTGCGCAGCCGCGCAATCAGGCTCGAAGTGTCCCAGCGGCTGCCGCCCATCGCCTGCACCTCCTTGTAGAACTGATCGACGAGCGCCGTGACCGGCAGGCTCGCCCCGGTCTCGTTCGCCGTCGCAAGGCAGATACCCAGATCCTTGCGCATCCAGTCGACGGCGAAACCGAAGTCGAATTTCCCCGCCTCCATCGTCTGATAGCGGTTCGACATCTGCCAGCTGCCCGCCGCGCCCTGGCTGATCGCCTCGACCACGTCGGAGATCGGCAGCCCGGCCTTTTCGGCGAAATGCAGCGCCTCGGAAAGCCCCTGCACGAGGCCCGCGATCGCGATCTGGTTGCACATCTTGGTCAGCTGTCCGGCGCCGCTCTCGCCCATCCGGCGGCAGGCCTTGGCGAAGGCCGCGATCACCGGCTCGGCCACGGCGTAATCGGCCTCCGAGCCGCCGCACATCACGGTGAGCACGCCGTTCTCGGCCCCCGCCTGCCCGCCCGAGACCGGCGCATCGACAAAGCCAAGCCCCATCGGCGCGGCGATGCCCGCAAGCTCGCGCGTGACCTTCGCCGAAACCGTGGTGTGATCGACGAAGATCGCGCCCTTGCGCATGCCGGCAAAAGCGCCCTCGCCGCCAAGGCAGACGGCGCGCAGATCGTCGTCATTGCCGACGCAGGCCATCACGATATCGGCCCCCTCGGCCGCCGCCGCGGGCGTGGCCGCCGCCCTGCCACCATGCTGCGCAACCCAAGCCTCGGCCTTCGCCGCGGTGCGGTTGTAGACCGTGACCTCATGCCCCTTCGCCACAAGATGCCCCGCCATCGGGTATCCCATCACCCCGAGCCCCAGAAACGCCACCCGTGCCATGGGCATCCTCCCGCTTTTGCGATGAAACGCGCGTTGAACATTGATCTCGCCTGACTTAGTAACGCCCCGGTCTGCCCCGTCAACCTCAGCCCGCCCGAGACGCCGAGATCGCCGATGTACACGCTCTTCCGCTGGATGGTCCGTATTGTCTCCGCCGCGCTCCTCGCGCTGGTGCTGGCCGGGCTTGGCACCTGGTATTTCGCGGCGCGCTCGCTGCCCGATTACAACGCGACCTATAGGGTTTCGGGCCTAAGCGCGCCGGTCGAGATCGTGCGCTCGACCGAGGACGTGCCCCATATCTTCGGCGCGAATGACGCCGATGTCTTCTTCGCGCTCGGCCTTGCCCATGCGCAGGACCGGCTCTGGCAGATGACGGTGCTGCGCCGCACGGTGCAGGGCCGGCTGAGCGAGGTCTTCGGCGCCGACACGCTGAAGACCGACGAGCTGATGCGCCGGCTCGATCTTTACGGCGCGGCGGTGAAATCCTTCGAAGCGCAGGACGCGCAGACGAAAGCCGCGCTCGAGGCCTATGCGCGCGGCGTCAACGCCTGGATCGAGCAGGTGAACAAGGGCGCGCTCGGCCGGGGCGCGCCGGAGTTCTTCCTCTTCGACGCCGATATCGCCTATTGGACGCCCGCCGATTCGATCGCGCTGCTGAAGCTGATGGCGGCGGAATCGACCTCCCAGTTGCAAAACGAGGTGCTGCGCGCCCGGGTCTCGATGCTGGGCCAGGACTGGCTGCGCGACCTGATGCCCGACATGCCGGGCCAGGGCGTCGCGGCGCTGCCCGATTACGCGCAGATCGCCCCGGGCCTGCCGCGGCTGGTCAAGGAAGCCGATGCCGAGGGCGCGCTCTCGCCCTTCTCGCCGCGCGAGGAGGCCGGCGCCTCGAACGCCTTCGCCGCCGCGCCGGGGCGTTCGGCCGCGGGCGGCTCGCTGCTCGCCAATGACCCGCATCTGAGCTTCACCGCCCCCTCCTGGTGGTATCTCGCCCGGCTCGAGCTGAAATCGGGTGGCGTGATCGGCGCCACCATCCCCGGCATTCCGCTGATCCTCACCGGGCGCAACGCGAAGCTGGGCTGGGGCATCACCGCCGCCTATGTCGACGACCAGGATCTGCATATCGAGGAGCTCGACCCCTCCGATCCCGAACGCTACCGCACCCCCGCGGGCTGGAAGCGCTTCGACACCCGCCGCGCGATCATCGAGGTGAAGGATGCCGCGCCGGTCACCCTCACCCTGCGCTGGACGGAAAACGGCCCGGTGCTGCCGAACGGGCATTTCGACCTCGCCACGGTGACGCCGCCCGGCGATGTCATGAGCCTGAACTGGACCGCGCTCGACCCCGCCGACACCACGATGAGCGCGGGGCTCGCGCTGATGCAGGCGGGCAGCCTGGGCGCGGCGGTCGATGCGGCGGAGGGTTTCATCGCCCCGGCCGAGAACCTGATCCTCGCCGATGAGACCGGCGTCGGCATGGTCACCGCCGGCGCGATCCCGAAGCGCGACCCCGCGCATCTGACGCAGGGGCGGATGCCCTCGCCCGGCTGGGAGGCGGTCAACCGCTGGCAGGGCCGGATGCCCTATGCCGAGAACCCGCGCTTCCTCGACCCGCAGGGCGGGATCGTGATCAACACCAACAACAAGACCGTCGACCGCCCCTTCCCGAACCATGTCAGCTTCGACTGGGGCGACAGCCAGCGCGTGCAGCGCCTGACGCGCCTGATGGGCGAGCGCGAGGTGCATTCGCGCGAAAGCTTCATCGCCGCGCAGCTCGACACCGTTTCCCCCGCCGCCCGCGGGCTCCTGCCGCTCGTCGGCAAGGATCTGTGGTTCACCGGCGAGGCCGCCCCCGACGGCACGCCCGAACGGCTGCGCCAGCGCGCGCTCGAACTGCTCGCCGCCTGGGACGGCGACATGAACGAACACCTGCCCGAGCCGCTGATCTACGCCGCCTGGATGCGCTCGCTGCAGAACCGGCTGATCCGCGACGAGCTCGGCCCGCTCGCCAGCGCCTTCCCCCATCTCGAACCGCTCTTCATCGAGCGCGTCTTCCGCAATACGCAGGGCGCGAGCCGCTGGTGCGACGTGCTGCAATCGGCCCCGGTCGAGACCTGCACCGATATCGCGCGGATCTCGCTCGACGAGGCGCTGCTCGAGCTGAAGGCGAAATACGGGCCGAATATCGAGAGCTGGCGCTGGGGCGACGCGCATGAGGCGACCCATGATCACGAGGTGCTCGGCCGCACGCCGCTGCTGAAATGGGTGATGAACATCCGGCAATCGACCTCGGGCGGCGATTTCACGCTGAACCGCGGGCTGACCGCCGGCAGCGGGCCGAATCCCTTCGCCAATGTGCGCGGCGCGGGCTATCGCGGCGTCTATGATTTCGCCGATCCCGACAGCTCGGTCTTCATCATCGCGACCGGCCAGTCGGGCCATCCGCTGAGTCGCCATTACGACGATCTTTCCGAGCTCTGGCGGCGTGGCGAATATGTTCCGATGTCGCTCGATCCCGAGCTTGCGCGTGCCGCGGCCTCGGGGATCACGCGGCTGGAACCCTCGGGCGAAAGCGGCAACTGAGCCCCGGGACGCGCCCCGTGCAAGGTGAGTATTTGGACCAGGAAAAGGCCGAGATCACTTCAAGTGATTTCTGAGCTTCGCCTCGCAAGGCACTGATATCGTTTTTTCTTGGCAAAAATACTCAGACGCGGCCTGCCACGGGCACGCCGCGTCAGAGTGCGCGGAACCGTTGCCGCTGGCTCGTCGACCAGTTCACCGCGATCTCCCAGCCGTCCTTCGTCTCGCGCTCCGAGCGCACGACGTTCTGTTCGTGCAGCCAGGCGCGGGCGCGGCCCTCGGCAAAGAGCAGGTTCAGCACCTCGTCGAGCCGTTCCTCGCCGAGCCGGCTTTCGATCGCGGCGGTGAGCGCGTCGAGCCCCTCGCCGGTGAGCGCCGAGACCGCCTGAATGTCGCCGCGCCGCGCGTCCTGCACGGCGAGCGCCGCGCGGATCTCGGGCGAGAGCGCATCGACCTTGTTCCAGACCTCGATCAGCGGCACATCCTCGGCGACGCCGAGGGATTCGAGGATCTCGCCGACGTCCTCGGCCTGTTCCTCGGTCTCGGGGTGGGAAATGTCGCGCACATGCAGGATCAGATCGGCCTCCAGCACCTCTTCGAGCGTGGCGCGGAAGGCGGCGACGAGTTCGTGCGGCAGGTCGGAGATGAAACCCACCGTGTCCGAGAGGATCACCTTGCGCCCCGAGGGCAGCGTGATGCCGCGCATCGTCGGGTCGAGCGTCGCGAAGAGCATGTCCTTCGCGAGCACGTCCGCCCCGGTCATCCGGTTGAAAAGCGTGGACTTTCCGGCGTTGGTATAGCCCACGAGCGCGACGATCGGGAACGGCACCTTGCGCCGCGCGGCGCGGTGCAGCTCGCGCGTTTTCACCACTTTCGCAAGCTGGCGGCGGATCTTGATCACCTGTTCGTCGATCGCGCGCCGGTCGGCCTCGATCTGCGTCTCGCCCGGGCCACCGACGAAGCCGAAGCCGCCGCGTTGCCGCTCCAAGTGGGTCCAGGCGCGCACGAGCCGCGTGCGCTGATAGCTGAGCGCGGCGAGTTCCACCTGCAGCACACCTTCCCGGGTGCGGGCGCGATCGGCGAAGATCTCGAGGATCAGCCCGGTCCGGTCGAGGAGCTTCACCCCCCATTCCTTTTCCAGGTTGCGCTGCTGCACCGGGCTCACCGGCCCGTCGACCAGCACCAGATCCACTTCAAGATCGCCGAGCTTCTGTTTGATTTCCTGAAGTTTTCCGGTTCCGAAGAGATGCCCCGCATGGGGTTTCGGCAGGCGCACGACATCGGCCCCGACCACCTCGAGGTCGGGCAGCGCGCCCGCCAGCGACACCGCCTCGGCGAGGCGGTGTTCGGGCAGCCGTCTGGCCTGCGCCTCCTTCAGATCGGGGTGCAGCACATAGGCGCGCGTCGGACGCTCGCGGGAAAGGACCGGATCGCTCAGTCTTCGCCCTCGTAAAGCGAGATCGGCTGGCCGGGCATGATCGTGGAAATCGCATGCTTGTAGACGAGCTGCGATTGCCCGTCGCGGCGCAGAAGCACGCAGAAATTGTCGAACCAGGTGATGACGCCCTGCAGCTTCACCCCGTTGATCAGGAAGATCGTCACCGGAACCTTCGTCTTCCGGACATGGTTCAGGAATGCGTCCTGCAGGTTTTGTTTGTCGGCAGCCATTATTCTTATGCCTTTATAGTCGTATGTTCCTGTCGCGCCGGGCTGCTTTCGCTCCCTGCGACTCAGTATGCGCAAGGGCGGGGAAGTTTCCAGCCCCAAATTCAGTTCGTTAGCGCGCGCAGCGCGTGCGGGACAGAATGTTGCGTCTAGGCGCGCCAGAATTCCGGATTGAACAAGGCGATGATCGCCAGCGTCTCGAGCCGGCCAAGCGCCATCGCCATCGCGAGCAGAACCTTGGTCGGCGCACTCAGCGCGGCCCAGCTCAGCGGCGTGTCGGCGGCGACGGCGGCGAGCGGGCCGGTGTTCGAGAGCGCCGCGATCGAGAGGATCGAGGCCGGCTCGAAACTCAGCCCCGCCATCGAGACCGCGGCCATCACTCCCGCGATCGAGAAGGCGAAGAGCATGAAGAAGATCCAGGCGATATAGGCGCCCTCGCGGCGCAGGTGGCGCGCCACCGGCCCGCCGCCCGCGATCGAGGTCGGATGCACGAGCTTGTTCAGCTCGCGCTCGCCGTGGCGCAAAAGCGCATAGACGCGCAGGAGCCGCACCCCCCCCGCGGTGGTGGCGATGCCGCCGCCGGTGATCGCGAGCCCGGCGAGGATCAGCCCCGGCGTGCCAAGCCCCGACCAGTGCCGCGCATCGTCCCAGCTCGCGCTTTCGAACCCGGTGGTGGTGAGGAAGGACAGCGCGGTGAAGGTCGAGCCCCAGAGCGAGCGCAGCACCGCGAGAAAGGCGGTGACCGGCGCGTTCACGTCGAGCGCGGCGATCCAGTGGCGCAGGAAAAGGAAGCCCGCGACGAGCCCGACGATCGCTGCGGCAAGGCGCAGCTCGGGATCGTCGAGCACCCGCTCGGAGGCGCGCAGCTCGCCCCCACCGGGCCAGAGCCGGCGCGAGAGCGCGGGGATCAGGAAGAGGAAGATCAGCCCCTCCCCCAGAAGCCCCGCCGGCGCGGTGTCGACCGAGACCCGCCCGCTGATCCCCGAGGTGGAAAGCGTCGACATCGCGAAGAGCAGCGCGGAAAAGGCCTCGTCCCCGGCGATGATCAGCAGCATCCAGAGCGCGACGGTAAAGCCGAGATAGGGCGGGAACAGCACGCGCGCGAAATGCACGATGCGCTCGCCCGGCTCGGCCGCGCCGTCGCGGTTGAAGGAGGGGGCGACGCCGCCGCCATTGCCGAAGCCGCCCGCGAAGAAGATCTCGAACCCGCCCAGCCGCATCGGCGCGAGCACCGCGATCGCCATCACCAGGATGAAGAAGCCCCCCATCCAGCCCACCAGCGCGCGCCACAGATGCAGGCTCGGCGCGAGGCGCGCCGGGTCGTAAAGCGTGGCCCCCGTGGTGGTGAGCGAGGAGACCATTTCCCACCAGGAGTTGAAAAGCCCGGTGTCGCGCACCGCCTCGTTGAACGGGATCGCGAGCATCAGCGGCAGCACGAGGAAGGCCGCGAGCATGGTGAGCAGGTAGCTGCGCCCGCGGTGCCCCGGCGGATTGGCCGCGGTGGCGAGCGCGATGAGCGCGCTCAGCACGAGGAAGAGCAGCCCCGAATAGAAGAAGGGCCGCGCCGTCGCATAGTCGCGCGAAAGAAACCCGTGCAGCGCGGGCACGAACATCGCCCCCGCCCCGATCGCCATCAGGTGCACGAAAAGCGGAACCTCGGAGAGGCGGCGCAGCATCGCGGCCTCAGAAGAAGTCGATGGAGACCTGCAACAGGCGCTCCACCTCGGGCACGTCGGCGGCGAGCGCGAAAAGCACGATCACGTCGCCGTCGTCGATCTTCGTGTCGCCCGCGGGCTTCACCACGCGCTCCCCCTTGAGCAGCGCGCCCATCAGCACGCCTTCGGGGAATTCGATGTCGCGCAAAAGCCGCCCGGCGATCGGCGAAGTGGAAAGCACCACCGCCTCGATCACCTCAGCCTCGGCGTCGCCGATCGAATAGACGCCGCGCACCTTGCCGTGGCGGATGTGGCGCAGGATCGAGCTGACCGTCGTCGCGCGCGGGTTGATATAGGCGTCGATGTCCAAGGGCGCCATCAGCGGCACCAGCGTCGGATCGTTGACAAGGCTGATCGCCATCCGGCAGCCCGCCTGCTTTGCCCGCACCGCGACGAGGATATTCGTCTTGTCGTCGTCGGTGACGGCAAGCACGGCATCGGCGCGCTCGATATTCGCCTCCTCGAGCAGTTCGATGCTCATCCCGTCGCCATTGAGCACGATCGTGCGTTCGAGCGCATCGGCCGCGCGTTCGGCGACGGCGCGGTTCTTTTCGATGATCTTCGCGCGCATCCGGTCCGAACGCGCCTCGAGCGCGCGGGCGACGCCAAGCCCGACATTGCCGCCGCCGATGATGACGATGCGCTCCTGCTTCTTCGTCGCCTTGCCGAAGATCTCGAGCGTGCGGTTCACGTCCTCGTTGATCGCGAAGACATAGACCTGGTCCTCGGCGAAAAGCTGATCGCCGGGTTCGGGCGCGAAAAGCCGCCCCTCGCGCCGCACGCCGACGACGATCGCGCGCAGCGTGGAAAACAGATCGGTCAGCTGGCGCAGCGGCGTGTTCAGCACCGGGCAATCGGCATCGAGCGCGATCCCCAGAAGCTGCACCTTGCCGCCGAGGAAGCTTTCGGTGTCGAAGGTCGCGGGGGCGGAAAGGCGCTGCAGCGCGGCCTCGGCCACCTCGCGCTCGGGGCTGATGACGACGTCGATCGGCAGGTGATCGCGACGGTAGAGATCGGCATATTGCGGCGCGAGATAGGTCTGCGCGCGGATCCGGGCAATCTTGCGGGTGACGCCAAAGACCGATTGCGCCACCTGACAGGTCACCATGTTGACCTCGTCGGAATGGGTGGCGGCGATGATCAGGTCGCAGTCGCGCGCGCCGGCGCGTTCGAGCACATCGGGATGCGAGGCGAAGCCCACCACCCCCTGAACGTCGAGCAGATCGGAGGCGCGGCGCACCAGTTCCGGGTTGCTGTCGACGACGGTGACGTCGTTGCGCTCGCCCGCGAGATGGCGCGCGATCTGCCAGCCGACCTGCCCCGCGCCACAGATGATGACCTTCATTCTGCCCTCCGACTGGCCGCAAGCCCCGTTCTAATTGGCCCGCGGGAGAGGGTCAATCGCCCTGCCTCACCCCCCGCACCGCGCAAGACCGCAGCGGAGAACGCCTCCGGCGGGAGTATTTGGGCCAAGAAAAAACCCGCAGCTTCTTCTTGGCGAAAATACTCCCCGCGGAGCGGCCGCAGGCGCCACGGGCGCGCCGCTCAGACCTCTTCGTCCTCGTCTTCGTCCTCGAGATGGGCGACGCGGCCGCCGGCCTTCGCCGAGGTGACGACGCCGAGCGATTTCAGCTTGCGGTGCAGCGCCGAGCGCTCCATGCCGACGAAATTCGCGGTGCGCGAGATATTGCCGCCGAAGCGGTTGATCTGGGTGAGCAGATATTCCCTCTCGAAAAGCTCGCGCGCCTCGCGCAGCGGCAGCGCGGCGAGCTGACCGGCCAGCACGATGCGCCCTTCCTCCGCCGCCGGCGCCTCGCCCGGGAGTTCGCGCGGCTCGATCGGGCCCGCCCCCTCTCCGAGGATCAGCACCCGCTCGATCACATTGCGCAGCTGGCGGATATTGCCCGGCCAGTCCATCGTCTGCAGCGTCGCCGCCGCCTCCTCGGAAATCTCGCGCGCGGGCAGGCCCTGGGTGGTGTTGAAAGCCTCGATGAAATGCGCGGCGAGCAGCGGCACATCCTCGCGCCGTTCGCTCAGCGGCGGCACCGCGATCGGCACCACGTTGAGCCGGTCGAAGAGTTCCTGCCGGAACCGGCCGGCGGCGATCTCGGTCGCCAGATCGCGCGTGGTCGAGGAGATCACCCGCAGATCGACGCGCACCTTGTCGGCGCCGCCCACCCGGGTGAACTGCTGCTCGGTCAGCACGCGCAGGATCTTCGACTGCGTGCCGGGCGGCATCTCCGCCACCTCGTCGAAATAGATCACCCCGCCATGGGCCTGTTCGAGCAGCCCCTTTTCGACCCCGCGCTCGGTGGTCTCGCGGCCAAACAGCACCTCCTCCATCCGCTCCGCCGCGATCGAGGCGGAGTTGACGGTGACGAAGGGCGCCGAGGCGCGGCTCGAATGCTGATGCACGAAGCGCGCCGCGGTCTCTTTGCCCGAGCCCGGCTCGCCGGTGAGCATCACCCGCCCGTTCGAGCGCGTGACCTTGTCGAGCTGGTCCTTGAGCTTGCGGAAGGCCGCCGAGGCGCCGAGCATCTCGCCCGCGTGCAGGTCGCGCCGGCGCAGCGTCGAATTCTCGCGCCGCAGCCGCGCCGTCTCCATCGCGCGCGAGATCACCACCATCAGCTGGTCGATGTTGAACGGCTTCTCGATGAAGTCATAGGCGCCCTGCTTGATCGCGGCGACGGCGATCTCGATGTTGCCATGGCCCGAGATGATGATGATCGGGATGTCGGGATTGTCGCGCTTCACCGATTTCAGGATGTCGATGCCGTCCATCCGACTGTCCTTCAGCCAGATGTCGAGAATCATCAGCGCCGGCGCCTCGCGGTTGATCTCCTCCATGCAGGCGTCGGAATTCGCCGCGAGCCGGGTGGCATAGCCCTCGTCCTGCAGGATCTCCGAGATCAGCTCGCGGATGTCCTTTTCATCGTCGACGATCAGAATGTCACTCATGTCTCACTGTCCTTGATGGCGCGCGGGCCGGTTCGGGCGCGCGGCAGTCTGATCTCCGCCAGCGCGCCGCAATGCGCGCCGGGGGTGAAGGGGGGCGCATCGGTGAGCGTGAGCGTGCCGCCATGCTCCTCGATGATCTTCTTGACGATCGGCAGGCCGAGGCCGGTGCCCTTGGCGCGCGTCGTCACATAGGGCTCAAACAGCCGCGCGCGTTCCGGCGGCAGGCCGATGCCATTGTCGGAAATCCGGATCAGCACCGCGTCGGGCGCCGCCTCCATCTGCACCCGGACCTCCGGCTCCCAGCCGTCGGGCGCGCCTTTTTCCACAAGACTTTCAATGGCTTCTCCGGCGTTCTTGATAAGGTTCGTGACCGCCTGGGAGATCATCGTGGCATCGAGTTCGACGATCTCCGGCCCCGGGGGCAGATCGGCGACGAGCGTCGCGCCATGCAGCGCGCCCTCCTGCAGGAGCACCGCGTCATGCATGATCTTCGCGAGGTCATGGTCGCGCCGGTCGGGTTCCGGCATTCGCGCGAACCGCGAAAATTCATCAACAATGCGCCGCAAGTCATTGGTTTGACGCACGATTACGCCGGTGAGCTGGTCGAGCGTCTCGGCCTCTTCGGGGGCGACGAGGCGGGTGAACTTGCGCTTGATCCGCTCCGCCGAAAGCTGGATCGGGGTCAGCGGGTTCTTGATCTCATGCGCGATGCGCCGCGCGACATCGCCCCAGGCCGCCATCCGCTGCGCCGAAACCAGCTCGGTCACGTCGTCGAAAGCGACGACATAGCCCTCGGGCACGCCGCTTTCGTTGCGCCGCACGGCCATCCGCACCAGCAGGCTTTCCAGCCGCCCGCCGCGCGAGACCCGCACCTCTTCTTGCACGACAGGATGAAGACCGTCGCGCAACCGCTCGAAAAGGTTCGAGAATTCCGGAACGGTCTCACCCAGGGAGCGGCTGTGTTCCCGCGCGGGAACGAGTTCGAGAAGCCGCACCGCGGAGCGGTTGACGAAGTCGAGCCGCCCCTCCGCGTCAAGGCCGATCACCCCCGAGGTGACCGAACCGAGCACCGAATCGAAGAGCCGCCGGCGCTCCTCCGTCTCCTGGTGGGAGGCGACGAGCGCCTCGTGGCTCGTCTTGAGCTGCCGCGTCATCCGGTTGAAGACCTGGCCAAGGGTGGCGATCTCGTCGTCGCCCTGCTCCTCGATCACCCGCGCGTCGAGATCGCCGGCGCCGACGCGCTCGGCCGCGCTCGCCAGCCGCCCGATCGGGCGCGAGAGCCGCTCGGCGAACCACAGCCCGATCCAGACCGCGGCGAGGATCAGGATCAGCGCGAAGCCGATGTAGACGAGGCCGAATTCGAACAGCACCCGGCCGCGGCTCGCCTCGAGCTGCTGGTAGAGATGCACCGTCTCGCGCGTCGAATCGAGCAGCGAGAGGATCTTGCCGTCGACCTTGCGCGACACGTAGAGGTAGCGGTCGACGAAGGCGTCGAGCCGGATCAGCGCGCGGAATTCGGAATTCGGCCAGTCCTCGATCAGAACGGTGCCGCCCTTGCCGGCCTCGACGATCTTTTCGGGCGCCGGTTTCTCGTAATCGAAGAGATAGGACCGGTCGCCGCGCGCGACGATCTCGCCGATGCCGTCGATGACATAGGCCTCTTTCAGCCCGCGCTGGATGCCCTGCTGCCCGGTGACGAGCAGCTCGCGCAGATCGCCGTCGGACATGAAGGTCGCCGCCTGCCGGCGCAGGTTGAGAAAGCCCGCGAGCGCCTCGGCATCGGAAACGAGATCGCGGCGGTGTTCGTCCTGATAGGCTTCGGCGGCGGAAAGCGAGGTGCCAACGACCGAGCGCACCCGGTCGGAGAACCAGCCCTCGAGCCCGATGTTCACGGTGAGCCCGGCGAAAAGCGCGACGAGGATCGTCGGCACCAGCGCGATGCCGGCGAAGACCGCGGTAAGCCGCAGCGTGAGCCGCGAGCCCGAGGCGCGGGCGCGCCGCGCCGCCAGCATCTGCACGAGCCGCATCACGATCAGCCCGGCCAAGAGCAGGAAATAGATGAAATCGGCGAGCAGGATCAGTCGCAGCGAGGTCGAATCGGCGCCCTGCCCCATCGGCCCGAGCACGGTGAAAGTGCCCACCGCCAGCACCGGGCCCAGCACGGTAAGGCCAAGCGCGAAGGCATTCTGCACGCGCTTTTGCCGGCGCAGCCGCGCCAGACGATCCCAAGCTGTGCTCTGCATCGTGCCCTGCACGAAAGCCCCCCGGCAACCGCCCGTGGCCGAATCCGATGGGACGGATTTGCCACAAGCCCCTGTTGCCGGTTTACATCAGTTTGCGTCGCCGTGTCACCTGAATATCCAGATCGGTGATCTTCTTGCGCAAGGTATTGCGGTTGATGCCCAGCAGATCCGCACATCTGGCCTGATTTCCGCCGGTCGCATCGAGCGCGATTTCGATCAGCGGAGCCTCCATTTCATGCAGGATCCGGTCGTAAAGACCGGGCGGCGGCAGGTTTCCGCCATGCAGATCGAAATAGCGCCGCAGATGCCGCGCGATCGAGGCGGAAAGCTTCTCGCCCTCGCCGCCCGAACGCAGCGGCTCCACCGCCGGCTGATTGCCGAGCACGAATTCGACCTCGGCGCGGGTGATCTCCTCCTCCGAGGAGGTCACGACGAGGCGGCGCACGGTATTCTCGAGCTGGCGGACATTGCCCGGCCAGGCATAGGCGCGCACGAGCGCCAGCGCCTCCGGGGAAAACCGCCGCGTGCCAAGGCCGTCGCGCTCGGCGCGGGTGAGGAAATGCTCGGCGAGGAGCGGAATGTCCTCGACCCGCTCGCGCAGCGCGGGCACCGCGAGGGTCACGCCGCCGAGGCGATAGAACAGATCCTGGCGGAACTTGCCCGCCTCCATCAGCGCCGAAAGATCGACCTGCGTCGTCGCCATGATCCGCGGCGCGGGGTCGGGCAGCGCGTCGAGCATGCGCACGATGCGGCCCTGGGTCTCGTCGTCGTAATCACCCACCTCGTCGAAGACGAGCGAGCCGCCCTTCGCGCGTGCGAGCAACGTCGAGGGCCCCTCGGCGCCGGTCAGATCGGCCGCTTGCGCCACCACGAAGGGCAGCGTGCGGCGGTCGGAGAAATCATGGATCGCCCGCGCGATCAGCGATTTGCCGGTGCCCGACTCGCCCAGGATCAGCACCGGCAGATCGGCGTTCATCACCCGCGCGACAAGGCGATACAGCGCCTGCATCGCCGCGGTGCGCCCGACGAGCGGCAGATCGGTGCCCTCGGTCCGGGTCGGCTCGACCACTTTCGAGATCACCTGCGCCTTGCGCTTGAGCTCGAGCGCGCGGGCCGCGCGTTTCATCAGATCGGGCAGGTCGAAGGGCTTCGGCAGGTAGTCATAGGCATCCGCCTCGGCCGCCTGGATCGCGGTCATGATCGTGTTCTGCGCCGAGATCACGATCACCGGCAGGCCCGGCCGCTCGCGCGCGATCCGCGGCAGCGCCTCGAGCCCGTTGCCGTCGGGCATCACCACGTCGGAGATCACCAGATCGCCCTTCCCCTCCTCGACCCAGCGCATCAGCGTCATCAGCGAGGCGGTGGCGTGCACCTTGCACCCCGCGCGCGTCAGCGCCTGGGTGAGCACGGTGCGGATCGTGCGGTCGTCATCGGCGACAAGAACGGTGCCATCCATCGGTCAGCTCTCCTTGGGGGCGATCGGAAGGGAGATCCGGAACACCGTCCTCCCCGGGACTGAATCGACCGAGATCCAGCCGTCATGATCGGAAATGATCTTCGATACGAGCGCGAGGCCAAGCCCGGTGCCATTCTCGCGCCCCGACACGAAGGGCTCGAAGATCACCGCGGCGATGTCGGGCGGGATCCCCGGGCCGTCGTCGATGATCTCGACCTGCAGGGGCAGCGCCTTGCCGCCGCCATCGGGCCGGCGCAGGCGCAGCGCGTAGTCGTAGAAGGTGCGGATCCGGATCGTGCCCTCGCCCTTCGAGGCCTCCGCCGCATTTTTCAGAAGATTCAGAAACACCTGCGTCAGCTGGTCGGCATCGCCGAGCGTCGGCGGCAGCGAGGGGTCGTAATCCTCGAGGATCGTCATGTGCAGACCGAAGCCCACCGCCGCCGATTTGCGCGCGCGGTCGAGCACGTCATGCAGGTTGACGGCCTTCTTCTCGGGCGGGCGGACATTGCCGAACTGCTCGACCTGTTCGAGCAGCTTCACGATCCGCCGCGTCTCGTCGACGATCAGATCGGTCAGTTCGAGATCGTCGCCCTTGAGGTTCATGCTCAGAAGTTGCGCCGCCCCGGCGATGCCGGCAAGCGGGTTCTTGATCTCATGCGCGAGCATCTCGGCCATGCCGATCGCCGAACGCGCCGCCGATTTCACCATCGAGGCGCGGCCCAGCCGGTCGGCCAGCTCGCGCGGCGAGATCAGCAAAAGCACCGTGTCCGGATCCTCGCCGAGCGGCGCGGCCTGCAGGTTGCATTGCACCGGCGCCTTTTCCCCGGTGGTCACCTCGATGTCGTTGACGAAGAGGCCCGAGCGGTTCTTGCGCACCCGCGAGAAGATCTCCTCGAGCGGCGCCGAGATCGCCAGCCGCTCGCCCAGAACATGGCCCTTGAGCGCCTTGGCCGAGAGGTTGAGGAAAAGCTCGGCGGCCGGGTTGACCTCGATCACCCGGTCGGTGCCGTCGATCAGCAGCGCCGGAACCGGCAGCGAACTCCAGATGATGCCTGGCGGCGGAAGATTCATGCGGCGGCCTCCCCGGGCTGCGGCGCGGTGTCGGAAAACCCCGCGCGGATCAGCGCAAGCGTCGCCTCGGGCGTCGCCGAAACCATCATCTGCGGGCGCAGCGCCAGCGCCGCTCCGCCCGCCTCCTCGGCATACCAGCCAAGATGCTTGCGCGCGAGGCGCAGCCCGATGTCACGGCCGTAAAACCCGAGGATCGCCTCGTAATGCTCTGAAATCAAATCACAAAGTTCGGCGCCCCGCGGCACGTCCGGCGCCGGCGCGCCAAACAGCGCGGCACCGATCCCGGCCAGCCGCCAGGGGGCGCCCTGCGCGCCGCGCCCGACCATCACGCCCTGCGCGCCGCTTTCCGCCATCGCCCTGCGCGCCGATCCCGCGTCGATGATGTCGCCATTCGCCACCACCGGCACCGAGACCGCCTGCGTCACCGCGGCGATCGCGCCCCAGTCGGCGCTGCCCTGATAGAACTGCATCCGGGTGCGGCCGTGGATCACGATCATCCGCACCCCCGCCGCCTCCGCCCGCCGCGCGATCTCGGCGGCGTTGCGGCTGTCGTCATCCCAGCCGAGCCGCATCTTGAGCGTCACCGGCAGATCGACCGCGCCCACCACCGCCTCGATCAGGCCGAGCGCATGGTCCGGGTCGCGCATCAGCGCCGCGCCCGACAGCCCGCCGGTCACCTTCTTCGCCGGGCAGCCCATGTTGATGTCGATGATCCGCGCACCCATGTCGGCCACGATCTTCGCGGCCTCGGCCATCGGCCGCGCCTCGCGCCCGGCGAGCTGCACCGAAGAGGGCAGATCAAGGCCAAGCTCGCTGCGCGCCTTCGCCCGCACCGAGGGTTTCGCGGTCAGCATCTCGCCGCTCGCGACCATTTCGGACACGACGAGACCGGCGCCGAAACGCGCCACCATCCGCCGGAACGGCAGATCGGTGATTCCCGCCATCGGGGCGAGCAGCACCGGCGGATCGAGCCGGAATGAGTCGAGCGTGATCGTCAAGGCAGGTCCAGTTTGCTTCTTTGCTATGCACCTAGACCGTTCGAACGCGAATCTCAATTCACCGCCCCCAAAAACGGAGGCAAAAATCAGCACCTGCATAAAATTTAATCGCACAGCCCGTCTCTCTTTCGGGATTCCGCGGTTTGCCCCGGAGATTGCACCCCCGCCCGTCCTGCCCTAAGCCTTGGGCAAGGCAGGAGAGAGCATGACGGATGCGGTCATCATCGTCGCGGCGGGGCGCGGCACGCGGGCGGGCGGCGGCCTGCCCAAGCAGTGGCGCGATCTCGCCGGGCAGCCGGTGCTCGCGCGCACGGTGGCGGCCTTTGCCGGGTTTGCGCGCGTGCTCGTGGTGCTCCACCCCGAGGACATGCTGCGCGGGCTCGACCTGTTCGGCGGCAGCGTCACGCTGATCGCGGGCGGCGCGACGCGCGACGCCTCGGTGCGCGCGGCGCTCGAGGCGCTCGAGGGCTCCGACGTCACCCGTGTGCTCATTCACGACGGCGCGCGTCCGCTCGTGCCGCGCGCGGTGATCGAGGGCGTTCTCGCCGCGCTCGTCCCCCATCCGGCTGCGGCGCCCGCCCTGCCCGTCACCGACGCGCTCTGGCGCGGGCGCGAGGGCATGGTCGCGGGCACCGAAAGCCGCGAGGGGCTTTTCCGCGCGCAGACACCGCAGGGCTTTCGCTTTCCTCAGATCCTCGCCGCGCATCGCGCCCATCCGGGCAACGCCGCCGACGATGTCGAGGTCGCGCGCGCGGCGGGGCTCGCGGTTGCGATCACCCCCGGCTCGGAAGACAATCTGAAACTCACCTATGCCGAGGATTTCGCCCGCGCGGCGGCGATCATCGCGGCGCGGAAAGGACCGGAAATGGATGTGAGGCTTGGCAACGGCTATGACGTGCATGCCTTCTGCGAGGGCGACCACGTCTGGCTTTGCGGCGTGAAAGTGTCCCATTCCAAGGGGCTGCTTGGCCATTCCGACGCCGATGTCGGCATGCATGCGCTCACCGACGCGATCTATGGCGCGCTGGCCGAGGGCGATATCGGCCGCCACTTCCCGCCCTCCGATCCGCAATGGAAGGGCGCGGCGAGCTGGATCTTTCTCGATCACGCCGCGAAACTGGCCGCGCAGAAGGGCTATCGCATCTCGAACGTCGATGTCACGCTCGTCTGCGAGCGCCCGAAGGTCGGGCCGCATGCGCTCGCCATGGCGGCAGAGCTCGCCCGCATCATCGGCATCGCGCCCGACCGCGTTTCGGTGAAGGCGACGACCTCGGAGCGGCTCGGCTTCACCGGGCGGGAGGAGGGCATCGCCGCCCTCGCCACCGCGACCCTGATCGGAGAGTGAGATGTTCCACGCGATCAACACCGCCTTTTACGTCGGCCATCTGAAACCCGCGCCGGGCACCTGGGGCTCGCTTGTCGCGGTGCTGGTCGGCTGGGCGATCGAGCATTTCCTGGGCCACGCGGGCTTTCCGGTGCTCGCCATTCTGACCCTCGTCGTCACCGCGCTCGGCTTCTACACCGTGGGGCAGGAGCTGAAGGACCGCCCCGGCGACGACCCGGGCGAGATCGTGATCGACGAGGTCGCGGGGCAATGGCTCGCGCTCCTCTTCCCCGCGATGGGCTTCTGGATGCGCGACGTGCCGATGGTCTGGCCCGGCCCGGTCGCGGCCTTCCTGCTCTTCCGCCTCTTCGACATCTGGAAGCCCTGGCTTGTGGGCCGCGCGGACCGGCGCGGCGATGCGGCGGGCGTGATGCTCGACGATCTCTGGGCGGGGCTGTTCGCGGGGATCATCACCGTGATCCTCGCCGGCCTCTATCACGGGGTGATGATGCGATGAGCCCGGAAGAGATCCTCGCCGCCGCCCGCACGCAGGGCGCCCGCATCGCCACGGCCGAAAGCTGCACCGGCGGCATGGTCGCCGCGGCGCTCACCGACATCCCCGGCTCGTCGGACGTTTTCGAGCGCGGCTTCGTCACCTATTCGAACGAGGCCAAACGCGAGATGCTCGGCGTGCGCGCCGAAACCCTTGCGGCCGTCGGTGCGGTCTCCGAGGAAGTCGCCCGCGAGATGGCCGAGGGCGCCCTCGCCCACAGCCGCGCGACGCTCGCCGTCGCGATCACCGGCATCGCCGGGCCCGGTGGGTCGGAGTTCAAGCCCGAGGGGCGCGTCTGCTTCGGCCTCGCACAGACGGGCAAAAGGACGCAGGTGGAAACGGTGGAATTCGGCGCGCTGGGTCGCCCGAATGTGCGCAGCGCCGCGCGCGATCATGCGCTCGCGCTCCTCGCGCAGGCACTTGTGACGACCCGCAGCGCCTAGGCGGTCTTGCCGTAAAGCACCGCGGCGCGATCCTCGAAAGCCTTGACGATCCGGTGCATCGCCTGCTCGAAGACGACGCCGATCACCTTTTGCAGGATCGCGTTGCGGAACTCGAAATCGACGAAGAACTCGACATTCGCGCCGCCCTCCGGCAGGTCCGTGAATTTCCACCAGCTTTTCAGGTATTTGAACGGCCCGTCGAGATATTCCGTCTCGACGCGCCGCGCCGCGGGATCAAGCGTCACGCGCGAGCCGAACTTCTCGCGGAAGACCTTGAAGGAGATCACCAGATCCGCTTCGAGCAATTCGGTGCCGGGCACAGCGCCGGGCTTGCGCGACCGCACCCGTGCCGCGGAATTCCACGGCAGGAACTCCGGGTAGCGCGTGACATCGACCACGAGATCATAAAGTTGCTGTGCCGAATAAGGCATCACCCGCGTTTCGGAATGTGTCGGCATCGCTCCGCCCGTGTCTTTTCCTGCCCCCCTTGTTGCGATAAACCGGCACGATAATGCAAGGCCCTGCGACCGAAACGGGGCGGATTGAGAGGGATCGGATGTCGCAACGCTACCAGATCGACCAGATGATTTCCGCGAAGGCGATCGCCGCCCGCGTCGAGGCGCTTGGCGCCGAGATCACCGAGGCCTTCGCCGATACCGACCGGCTTGTCGTCGTCGGCCTGCTGCGCGGCTCCTTCGTCTTCATCGCCGACCTGATCCGCGAGATCGGCGTGCCCTGCGAGGTCGATTTCCTCGAGGCCTCGAGCTATGGTAACGAGACGACCTCGACCCGCGAGGTCCGCATCCTGAAGGATCTGCGCGGCAATATCGGCGGGCGCGACGTGCTCGTCGTCGAGGACATCATCGACACCGGCCACACGATTTCCAAGGTGATGGAGCTTCTGCGCGCACGCCACCCGCGCCGGATCGAATGCTGCGCGATGCTCGACAAGCCCTCGCGGCGCGAGGTCGACGTGCATGGGCGCTGGACCGGGTTTGAGATCCCCGACGAATTCGTCGTGGGCTATGGGCTTGATTTCGCACAGAACCACCGCAACCTGCCCTTCATCGGCACGGTAAAATTCCTCGACGAGGGTGAGGCGTGAACCTCACCTGGCTGATGCGGATGGCGCGCTGGTCGCGCCGCCCGCCCTCGATGCAGCGGGTGATCATCGGCGCCGTGGTGTTGGCGATCGCGCTCGCGATCTGGGGGCTCGACGCGCTGGGCTGGTGGCCCGACTGGGCGCGGATGGAGAAGATGCCAAAGCCCGGCAAGCTGCATTAACCCGCCGGGCGGTGCGATCACTCGCCCTCGCCGGCAAGCAGCGGATCGACCTGCGCCTCGATCACCGCATCGGTGAGCGGGCCGGCGATACGGGCGAGCACCGTGCCCTCGCCATCGACGACGAAGGTCTCGGGCACGCCGGCGACGCCCCAGTCGATGCCCATCTTGTTCGAGGGATCCTGCCCGATCGCGGCGAAGGGATCACCCATTTCCGCAAGGAAGCCGAGTGCCTTTTCCGGCGTGTCCTTCCAGTTCACGCCGTAGATCTCGACCCCGTCCTCGGAGAGCTTCTTCAGGTTCGGATGCTCGACCCGGCAGGGCGCGCACCAGGAGGCCCAGAAGTTCACGAGCTTGATCTTGCCGTCGCGCAGATCGGCATC
Source organism: Paenirhodobacter sp. (assembly GCF_050177655.1). Lineage (NCBI taxonomy): Bacteria > Pseudomonadati > Pseudomonadota > Alphaproteobacteria > Rhodobacterales > Paenirhodobacter > Paenirhodobacter sp. The sequence goes on along the minus strand of NZ_JBFXGV010000024.1, from coordinate 6,157 downwards.
GGTGAAGCCCTTCGCCTCGCCGAGCGGCTGGATCTCGACCGCGGGCGCGGCTCGGCCGACGAAGGTCGAGGGCATCGCATTCGGGTCCTGTCGCTGCATCGCCCAAAAGCTCGCGCCGACAAAGCCCGCCATCACGATCAGCGGCAGAAACATCAGGGGCTTAGCCATTCTTCTTCATCCGTTCTTCCTGCGCGGCAAGCGCGCGTTTGACCTTGGCGCCACGCCAGAGCGTGAGCGCGACAAGCCCGAGCAGAAGCACGATCGTCGCGCCATAGGCGCCAAGCACCGTGACCGTATATTTACCCATGTCGGGGATCATGCCATGCGCTCCCGCTGTTCGAGCGCCTTGAGCCGGCGCGCCCGGATCTCGGTGCGGGTGCGCAACAGCACCAGCGCCACGAAGAAGAGGATGAACCCCGCGATGCAGACGAGCAGCGGGAACCAGTAGACATCGGCGATGTGCTGCTGGCTGTCCATGCTCAGCGTCGCGCCCTGGTGCAGCCCCTGGTTCCAGAAGAGCACCGCATAGCGGCTCAGCAGCGCGAAGACGGAGCCGACGAGGCAAAGCACGCCGGTGAGATCGGCCGCGGTGTCGGGATTGTCGATCGCCGACCAGAGCGCCATGTAGCCGAGGTAAAAGAGGAAGAGGATCAGGAAGGAGGTCAGCCGCGGATCCCAGGCCCACCAGGTGCCCCACATCGGCTGGCCCCAGATCGCCCCGGTGATCAGCGCGATCACCGTCATCACCATGCCGATCGGCGCGGCGGCCTTGGCGGCGAGCGCCGAGACATGGTGGCGGCGGATGAGCCAAATGAGCGAGGTGACGAGCATCATCGCCCAGATGTTGATCGCCATCATCGCCGAGGGCACATGGACATAGATCACCTTCACCGTCGCGCCGAACTCATCGGCGGCCGGCGTGAAGAAGAAGCCCCAGACGAGGCCGGTGACCATGCAGACCGCCGCCAGCCCCACCACCCAGGGCAGGGCGTAGGAGGAGGTCTTCATGAACTTGACGGGGTTGGCATATTCCCAGATCGACATGGGTCTTTCATACCTTCCTGTTGCGCGCGCTCAATTCACTATCGTGTTTGCCATGGTTTGCGCCATGACCAATTGACGCTGGTCAAGCTAGCGCAGGTTGATCCGGATCGCCGCGGCCGAGGCGAAGGGCACGGCGGCGATGGTGGCGGCGGTGATGCCGGCCAGCATCAAAAGCGGCACCTGCGTGGCCGAGCCCTCGGCCCCGCGGCGCACGAGCTCGGCGCCGAAGATCAGCGTCGGCACATAAAGCGGCAGCACGAGGAGCGAAAGCAACAACCCGCCGCGCTTGAGCCCGACGGTGAGCGCCGCGCCAAATGTGCCCAGCACCGAAAGCGCCGGCGTGCCAAGCGCGAGCGAGAGCGTGAGCCAGACATAGGCGGGCCCCGGCATGTTCAGGAGCACGCCGAAGACCGGCGCGGCGAGCACCAGCGGCAGGCCGGTGGTGATCCAATGCGCGAGCGCCTTCATCGTGACGACGCCCTCGAGCGGGATCGGCGCGGTGGCGAGCAGATCGAGCGAGCCATCCTCGAAATCGAGCGCGAAGATCCGGTCGAGCGAGAGCAGACAGGCAAGCAGCGCGCCGAGCCAGAGGATGCCCCCGGCGATGCGCCCCAAAATGCCGCTTTCCGGCCCGACGCCGAAGGGCACGAGCGTCACCACGATCAGGAAGAAGGCCAGGCCAAGGCCGAAGCCGCCCCCGGCTCGCACCGCGAGCCGCAGATCCCGCAGCAGAAGCGCGATCATGCCCGGCCCTCCCACGATTGGAGGGTGCGGACGCTCCGCGGGGGATATTTATGCACTTTGGAAACGAGACTCCGTTTTCCAAAGTGGTCAAATATCCCCGCCGGAGGCATCCGACCGATATCACAGGCGCCGCGCATCACAGGAAAGCCTCGTCGAACTGGCCCTTGAACCCGCCCTCCTCGGGGGGGCGCGCCTTGAAGGGGGCGAGGTCGAGCACCTCGGCCTCGGCGAGGCCAAGCTCGATATGGGTGGCCATCAGCGCGGCACCGCCCTGCGCGAGATGGGCGCGCACCGCCTCGGCGAAAAGCGCGACGGAGGCCACGTCGAGTGAGACGGTCGGCTCGTCGAGCACCCAGATCGGGCGGCCGGTGACGAGAAGGCGCGCGAGGCCAAGGCGGCGCTTCTGCCCGGCCGAAAGGCTCATCGCGGCGCGGTCGCGCAGGGCGCGCAGGTTCATCCGCTCGAGCGCGGGCTCGATGTCGCCCGTCGCATAGACCGCAGCCCAGAAGCGCAGGTTCTCGGCGACCGAAAGCGTGCCCTTCAGCCCGTCGGCATGGGCGGCATAGGCCATCGCCTCGGGCGGCATCGAGACCCGACCGGCGAGCGCCGGCTGCAGCCCGGCGAGCGTGCGCAGCAGCGTCGTCTTGCCGATGCCGTTCGGGCCGCGCAGCACGAGCGCCCGCCCCGCATCGAGGGAAAATGTCAGATGTTCGAGCACCGGCAGGCCGCCGCGGGTGACGGTAAGGTCAGCGACGGCGAGCAGGCTCACGCTTGCACCTCGCCCGGCATCGGCAAAAGCGCGGCGGCGACGCGGCGCCCCTCGCTCAGAAGCACGTTATAGGTGCGCGCGGCCGAGGGCGTCGCCATCGGCTCGCACATCACGCCCTTCGCCTCGAGCGCGCGCACGAAAGGTTTCGGCAGATAGGCGATCTCGGCACCGGTGCCGACGAAGAGCACGTCGACGACGCCTTCGAGCGCCAGCAGCGGCTCGAGATCGTCATAGCCGCCCCAGCCGCGGGCCTCCTCTGCGCGGATCAGCAGCGCGCCGCGATGCACCGCGCCGCCGACCCGGAAGAACCCCGGGCCGTAGCCGTCCACCGGCAGCGACGCGCCGAAATTCGTCTCATTCAGCATCGCCGGCCTTCTCGCCGAAGATCATCTCGGCCGGATCCTGCTTTTTCTTGTTCCGGTCGAGACCGATGAAAAGCACGATATTCTTCGCCACGAAGACCGAGGAATAGGTGCCGGTGATCACGCCCCAGGTCATCGCCATGGTGAAGCCGCGGATCACGTCGCCGCCGAGGATGACGAGCGACAAAAGCGCGATCAGCGTGGTGCCCGAGGTCATCACGGTGCGGCTCAACGTCTCGTTCACCGAGAGGTTCATCACGTCCTTGAGCGGCATCGTCTTGTATTTGATCAGGTTCTCGCGCAGCCGGTCGAACACCACGACGGTGTCGTTGATCGAATAGCCGAGGATCGTGAGCAGCGCGGCGATGATCGTCAGGTCGAACTTGATCTGGAAGAGCGCGAAGAGCCCCACCGTCAGCACCACGTCATGCACGAGCGCGGCGAGCGCGCCGATCGAATATTGCCATTCGAAGCGCACCCAGACATAGACGACGATCGCGGCGGTCGCGGCCAGCACCGACCAGATCGCGGTCCAGATCAGCTCGCCCGAGACCTTCGGGCCGACGCTTTCGGTGGAGATGAACTTCACCGCCGGGTCGACCGTCTGCAGCGCGGCCTGCACCTTGTCGATCGTCTCCGGCGTGATCGCCTCGGCGCCCGATTGCGCCTGGATGCGGATCATCGCGACATGCTGATCCTCGCGGAAGTTCGGATCGAAGACCTCGGTGATCGCGACATCGCCCAGATCGAGCGGCGCGATCGCCTTGCGATAAGCGGCGATGTCGACGGCCTGCGTCGATTCGGTGCGGATCGTGGTGCCGCCGCGGAAGTCGATGCCGAAGTTCAGCCCCATCACGATCGGCAGGATGATCGAGAGGATCACCGCCACCACCGAGGCGCCGAAGGTCAGATACTGGTGCTTGAAGAAGTCGAAAGTGGTGTGGGCCGGAACCAGATGCAGACGGAATGCCATGTCGCGTCCCCCTTAAAGCACGATCGTCTTCGGCCGGCGCCAGGCGAACCAGGCGGTGACCATCAGACGGGTGACGTAGATCGCGGTGAAGACCGAGGTGACGATGCCGATGATCAGCGTCACAGCGAAACCGCGCACCGGGCCCGCGCCCAGCACGAAGAGGATCACACCGGTGATCAGCGTGGTGATATTGGCGTCGATGATCGCCGACATCGCCTTTTCATAGCCAAGCTCGATCGCCCGCGCCGGCCCCCTGGCGGTGCGCAGCTCCTCGCGGATGCGCTCGTAGATGAGCACGTTCGCATCGACCGCGGTGCCGATGGTGAGCACGATGCCGGCGATGCCGGGCAGCGTCAGCGTCGAGCCGATCATCGACATGATGCCGAAGATGAGCCCGATGTTCACGGTCAGCGCGATCGCGGCGAAAGTGCCGAAAAGCCCGTAGGAGGCGATCATGTAAAGCACGACGAGGCCGAAGCCCACGCCCGCGGCGACGCGGCCGGCGTCGATGCTGTCCTGGCCGAGCTCCGGGCCGATCGTGCGCTCCTCGAGGAAGGTCATGCCGGCGGGCAGCGCGCCCGCGCGCAGCAGGAGCGCAAGATCGGTCGCCTCCTGCACGGTGAAATGGCCGGTGATGATGCCCGAGCCGCCGCCGATATGGGTCTGGATCACCGGCGCCGAGATCACCTTGCCGTCGAGCACGATGGCGAAGGGCTCGCCGACGTGGTTCGCGGTGAAATCGCCGAATTGCCGCGCCCCCGTCGGGTTGAAGCGGAAGGCGACCGCGGGATAGCCGTTCTGATCGGTGTCGGGGCGCGCGTCGGTCAGCTCGTCGCCGGTCACGACCGGCACGTCGTCGAGCGTGTAGTAAATCCCCTGCGTATTTGCGTCGGGCAGGATCATGTTGCCCGCGCCCGCCGGCGCGTTCGGGTTCGAACCGCGGCCGACGACCTGATGGAAGGTCAGCTTCGCGGTTGTGCCGATCAGCGCCTTCAGCTCGGCGGCCGAACCGATGCCGGGCACCTCGATCAGGATCCGGTCGGCGCCCTGACGCACGATCGTCGGCTCGCGGGTGCCGGCGGCATCGACGCGGCGGCGCACGATCTCGAGCGATTGCTGCATCGTGCGGTCGTCGGTCGCGGTCTGCTCGGCGGGGCTGAGCTTGATGGTGATCGTGTCGCCCTGCCCGGTGACGTCGAGGTCGGTCTGGCCGACGCCGGTGAGCGTGACGACCGGGCTCGCGAGCGATTTCGCGATCTCGACCGCCTTCGCGATCTGGGAGGGTTCGCCGATCTGGATCCGCAGCTCGTCCTCGGGCGAGGGCACGCGGCGGATCGAGCCGATGGTGGCGCGCTCGGCCGCAAGCGCCTTGCGCGCCTCGGGCCAGAGCGCGTTCATCCGCGCCTTGTAGACCTCGCTCAGATGCACCTCGGCGAGCAGATGCGCGCCGCCGCGCAGATCGAGGCCGAGGTTGACGAGGCCGGAGGGCAGCCAGTCGGGCCAGCCCGCCTTCGCCACCGCCTGCGCATCGGTCAGCGCGCCGGTCTTTTCCTCGGCGGCGACGGCGTCGTTATGCCCCTCGACGCGCGAGTAGAACAGGTTCGGCGCCGCCATCGCCAGCCCGATCAGACACAGGCCGAGGATGATGACGCGCTTCCAAAGCGGGATCTGGAGCATCGCGGCGCCCCCTGTCAGTGCGAAGGTTTCAGTTCGATTGCGCGGCGGGTTCGGTCTTCGACAGAACCTGGACGATCGTCGATTTCACCACCCGCACCTTGACGTTCGGCGCGATCTCGATCTCGAGCTCGCCGTCTTCCTTGACGTGGCTCACCTTGCCGATGATGCCGCCCTGGGTGATCACCTGGTCGCCGCGGCGCAGCTGCTCGACCATGAGCTTGTGCTCCTTGGCCTTCTTCTGCTGCGGGCGGATCATCAGGAAATACATGATCGCGAAGATCAGGACGATCGGCAGGAACTGCCCGAAGGCGGCGATGCCGCCGGGGGCACCACCTGCGGCTTGCGCGAATGCGGGGGTAACGAACATGGCTGGTCCTTTCGTTAGGGCCTTGGGGATCTGGTCCCGGTTTTCGGCGCGCACCCTAGCCGCGCCCCCCCGCAATGGCAAGGCGCGACGGGGCGGGAAATGCCCCGCTCACGCTCCCGTCAGAATTGCGGCTTTTGCCCCCCTGCGCAGGCGGGGCTCCGCCCCCTTGGCCTGCGGCCAATTCCCCCGGGATATTTCGGCACTTTGGAAAGGATGGCGTT
>NZ_JBFXGV010000023.1:0-47844 GCF_050177655.1 Paenirhodobacter sp. | reverse complement strand
CAACGAGCCCGCCTCCAAGTCGCTGGCGCAATCGGGCCTGACCACGCCGGGGCAGGCGGCCTTTCTCGGCGCGATGAACAACGTGGGGACGCCGCTTTCGTATTTTGGCGGGCGGTTCTACGGGCTGGTCGAAACCGCGACCATCCCGAGCGATGCCGACAAGGCCGTGATCCGCGCCTGGCTCGCGGCGCGCATCTGAGGAGGGCGCAACAGATGACCGCAATTTTCGTCGAGAGTGAAAACCTGTCGGATGCGGAAAGGGTGATCGGGAGCCAGTTCACCGTTCCGCTGTCCGCCGATGGCAGCGAACCGGCCTCGCATTGGGGCTGCAACTGGGAAAACTGTCCCGCCACGGTTCTCGAGGCTTTGGTGGGAGTGACCGGCTGCACCATTGCCGAAAGCTGGCCGGCGGGGCTCGAGGTGACCGGACTTGCGGTCATCCGGGCGCGTCCAGACGAGCTCTAGCCTCCGGCCGGAGCCATGTTCCGGGACGGCCTGATGCCGCAGGGCTTCCCCTTCATCCCCTGACGATCCTCTTGAGGGTCATCAGCGGGAGAAGGGTCGCCCCCCGGGTCGGCAGGGCGACGGCGACACAGATCGCCAGAAAGACCGCAAGGCCGACGGCCAGCCGCGCCACGGGCGGGGCGACGAGCGCGGCAAGCTGTTCCGCGCCCCAAAGCGCGATCGCGGCGATCACGATCATCGGCAAGGCCTGCGCCAGCGCCTTTCCCAGCGCCCGCATCGGAATTTGCAGAAGTCTGGCCGTGACGACTTGCGTCACCACGGCCTTCAGCACAAATGCGACCAGCATCGCAACGGCGACGCCGGCAAGCCCCTGGCGGCTGCCCAGCATCGCGCCGGCGACCACCACGACCGTCGCCCCAAGTTCGATCCAAAGCGCGAGGCCATACAGGCCCATGCCCTGAATCAGCATCATCTGCAGCCGCGCGATGACCGTGAAGGTCAGCATCAGCGACAGCAGCGCGAAGGGCGTATCGGCCTGGCTCCAGCCCGGGCCAAAGGCGATGCGGATGATCTCGGGGGCGAAGCCGAACATGAACAGGCTGAACGGCGCCATCAGCAGCAGCATCGCGGCGCTGATGAGCGGCAGGAGCTCGCGCAGACGCTCCTTGTCGTCCTGCTTGCGGGAAAAGGCGGGGAAGAACACCCGCGTCAGGATCTGGTCGAACAGCCGGTTCCCGCGCACGATGAGATCGGAGGCGCGACCGTAGAACCCCACCGGAGAGGCGCCCATCACCCGGCCGACGATCAGCCGGTCGAGGTTGAACTGCAGCTCCAGAAGCAGGTTGGCGCTCATCAGCGGGAGGCTGGAGCGCGCCATCTCGATCAGCGACGGGCGGTCGGTGATCAGCGTCAGCTCGCGGCGGACCGAAAGCGCGAGGCTCGCGGCGCGCAGCACCGATTGGGTGAGAAAGGCGGCCACGAGCGACCAGATCCCATATCCCAGCCAGGCCATCGGGATGCCGACGAGGTAATAGCCCACGATATAGGAGCCGATGTCGATCAGGGTCAGCAGGCGCACGTTGATATCGCGCTGCAGCAGGCGCGCGCCCACCACGCTGAGCCCGTTGACCGGGAAGCCCAGGGCGACGAAGAGCAGGGGCGCAGCCAGATCCGGCATATGCATGAACGCGGCGAATGCCCCGCGCGCGGCGATGATCGCGGCGGCGACGATCACGCTGACGCCGGCCGCGATCCAGATCGCGGCGCCGACGGTGACGGGTTTCAGCACCCGGTGCTGCACGATCGACGGGCCGACCCCGCCGAAGGAGATCAGCTCCGCGACATAGACGACGACCATCACGATGGTGAAAACGCCGAAGGCGTCCGGCGCGATGATCCGGGTCAGGATCGCGATCGGAACGAACTGGACAAGCGCCTTGACGACATTGCCGAGCGCCACCCAGACCGCGCCATGCGCGGCGCGTTGCGCCAGGCCGCTCACGATGCGGCTCCGGCCTCGGCCGGGGCAGCGGCGGACAGGCAGGCTGCCAGCGCCTCTTCCGTCAACGCCTTGACCGGAAAGCGATCGGTCGAGCGCAGCGCCCGATCATAGGAACCCAGGGCGAAATGCTGCGGAATCCAGTAGCTTTTCGAGAATTTCTGCAAATCGAGCAGGGTGGTGGAGAAGGGCGAGAGATAAAGCCTGTAGTCGGTGTCCAGGCAATGCTGCAGCGAGCCGCCCTCGGGCTTTTCGATGCCGAACCTCGGACCGTCGAGCGCGGCGCCGATGGCGGCGATCTCTTCCGCCCCCTCGCGCGGATGTGGCAGATAGACCACCGGCACCGGCGCCATCTCGACCAGTTTGCCCAGCGCCTTGATGTAATTGCCGCGCGTGATGTGGCCATCGGCCACCAGAACGTTGGCGACGAAGGCGATGGCCTCGCGGGGCTGGTTGCGGCCTTCGGGGATGCGCATCCGCAGATTGCATTTGTCGAAGCGGTCGCGCACCGTGATCCTGTCGCGCGGCAGCCGCAGCAGGAAAGGGTGCCCGGGATAGAAGCCGCAGGCGATCTGCACCATCCGCCGCAGCCGGAACAGATAGGGGTTGTTCATGTCGACGTAATGCATGACCCCCTCTTCCCAGAGCTCGAAACGCTCGATCCCGAAATGGTCGATCAGCGCCAGTTCCAGCGGTTCGTTCTCGAGGAAGAGGATGATGCGCGCCGGGGTCAGGGCCGCGATCTGGGCGACCTTCTCGCGCGTGTAACGGCGATTGGCGGCAAAGATCCGGGGAAGGTTCCACTGGCCCCGCCCGGGGCGGATCTCGCGGCCGATCGCGATCAGCTTTTCGGCGGGAAAGCTGCGCAGCAACTGCGCGCGCATGAACTCCTCGCGGAACAGGATGTGATCGACCTGCGGGTAATTGTCGGCGAGAAGCTTGATGTGAAGAAAGTTTCTTGGAAAGGCGACCGTCGGTCCGTTCGCGTCTGGAACAATTGTATCGGGCATCAGGGCATGGCGCTCCGGGTTCGGGTCTCCAGTGCGAAGAGATCCACGAGTTGGGACGCCTGTTCGATCACCGGAAGGCCCCGTGCCTTGGTATAGATCGGCCAATCGGCGAACTCGCTCCAGTTCGAGGCGAAAACGAAGGGAATGCCGAATTTTTCGGCGGCGACGTGGTCATACCGGCTGTCGCCGATGAAGACCGCGCGCTCGGGAACGACTCCCCCCGAAATCAACCTCTCGAGGATCACTTCCTTACTGTCGGGGCTGCCGAAGATGCCGGCATCGAACAGCCGGTCGAGGCCGCGCGCCGCGAACACCTCGCGCAGCTCCGCCTGATCGCCGCCCGAGACGATACACCACCGGCTGTCGGGGACGCGGGCCCGCAACGCGTCGAGGCCCGGGGTGACGGCACAGGATCTCAGCCCCGCGCGCACCGCCCCGGCATAGGCCGAGAGCAGGCCCTCGAGCGCCGCGTCGGTCACTTCGGTCTTCAGGATGTCGGTCAGGAAATGGCGGAACTTGAGGTAACGCGACACACCGCCATTGGCGGTGTGATAGGTGACCATCGCCTCGGCCGCCGCGGCGCCAAAGGGCAAGGTCGCCTCCCGGAAGGCCTCCGTCTTGACGCGATTGGAGTCGAGCACGACCCCGTCGCAGTCGAAGAGAAACGTGTCCGGAACCGTCACAGCGTCGCCAGCCCGGCCGAGATCATCTGCTCGCCAAGTGCGAAATCCTCCGGCCAGTCGATATCCATGCCGACGATCTTGTCCATGCCGAACTTGAACGGGGTCTGGCCGATCCGGTCAGCCTGTTCGCTGTAGACCGAGGACGGGGCGATGAAGGCCGCGCTGTTGATCTCGTGGATCGGGGCAAGCGTCTGCGTGCGAGGCCATTTTTCTTTGGCTCGGTCGTAGTTTACCGGGCCGTCCTCATTCCACAGGAAGCCATGGATCACATTGGTCGACATCAGGGAGTCATAGCCTTCGCCCTGTTTGGCGAAATAGGTCTCGATCATTTCGTCATAGAGGGCCGCTCCGACGAAGGGCGAGGTGACATGGGTCCAGAGAATATGCCGGTCGGGTCCGACAAGTTCGAGCGCATGGGCCACCAGATCGTCGGTGCTCGTCGAACTGGACGACAAGTCCTCGCAGCGCTTGTGCGGGATGATCTTGCCCGCCCCCAGCGTCGCCGCGAAGTCGAGGATTTCGTCGTCGTTGGTGGAAAGATGCACCGCTTCGACACGTTCGGCGCCGAGAAGCTGACGCAGCTTGATTTCGATCAGCCCGTGCTCGATCCCGGCGAAGGGCTTGATGTTCTTGCGCGGGATCCGCTCGGACCCTTTGCGGCACGGCAGGAAAACGGAAACGGAGGTCATCTCAGAATCTCCCGTAGATCGACGCGGTCGCGATCTTGTGCCGGGTCGGCGTGATCGCCAGAAGCGGCAGCCCCTCGGCGGCCTTGTAGACAGAGAGGATGTCATCCGTCTCGGCGGTGCGCGGATCGTCGGCGAGATAGCCGTCGAACCCCGCCATCAGGATGCGCCGGGCCTTGCCGCTGTTGGCGAGCGCCAGCGCATAGGCCAGCACGAGGAAGGTCGGGCTCTTGCAGGAGGTTTCGTCGAAGACGAAGCCGTCAGCGCTGATCTCCATGCCGAAGTCCAGCACCTCCTTGCCGGAGAGGGCCTCGCGCAGGTCGTCCGGCAGCGCGGCAAACGGCGTCACCAATGGCTGCGGCAGGTTGAGCAGGTCTTCCCAGTCGGCCAGCATCCGGACCGGATGCGAGGCCAGCCGGAGGTCGATCATCTCGGGCGCGATGCCCGATTGGGTGTTGAGCGCGAGCACCACCGGCCTGTGCTTGCCCACATAGGCTTCGAGCGCGGTGCGATAGTGCCGCACGCCGGGGCCGGAGCCGAGGATCAGCACCTCGCGCCCTTCCATCAGCGCTTTCGGCGCCCAGCTGCCGCGGGCCGGGGCATGGTAGAAATCGCGCGCGCCATGCAGCCGCTCGGCGCTGTATTTCTGCGCGTCCCCCTGGCGCAGGTGGTCGATGACCGCGAGGATGTCCTCCTCGTTGTAGCGCGGATCGCCCAGCATTTCCTGAATGTAGGTCGGGTGGATGTTGTATTTGCCCGAGAGGAAGTAATAGGGGTTGCTGCCCCAGCCGTGCTGCGCCTTCATCGGGCCGAAATAGCTGTTGATCAGCTCCATCATCGGCACGAAGCTGGCCCCGCCGCCGCGCAGCGCGTCGAGTTCGATCGCCAGTTCCTCGGTGCGCGCATTGCCGGGGCCGCGCCCCATGCCGGTGACCGTGGCGTCGAGCCAGGTGGCCCCGGCGTCAAAGGCGCGCATCGTGTTTTCCAGCGCCAGCCCCATGTTGTCATGCGTGTGGATGCCGATCGGCCCCGCCCATTTCTGCCGCATCAGCGTGACGATGCTCGCGGCCTGTTCGGGGCGCATCCCGCCCATGCTGTCGGCGAAATAGAGCGCCTCGATCGGGTAGGCGCCGGCCTGCTCGGCATACCAGAGGATTTCTTCCTCGGTGCGGTCGGAAATCTGCATGAGGTTCAGCCCGACCCGGTAGCCGCGCGCGCTCAGCCAGCGCGTCGCCGGCAGGATCGCCTCGATTTCGCGCAGATGGCAGGCGATGCGGACGAGCGAGACGGGCGTCGTCTCGGCGTGTTCGGGGAACAGCAGCTCGAGCGAGGGGAGCAGGCCGAGATCGGTCAGCAGGTCCGCCCCGTTCACCATGACGCCGATGGTGAGATCGGACGGCGGGGCGATCTGGCGAATCCAGTCGTCGGTTACATAGGCGCAGGGCCCCTTGAAACCGGTGTTCTTCAGGAACCGGAAGCCGACCTCGACGATGTCGACCTTTGCGGCCCGCATGGCCTGAAAGTATTTCTGGACAATCTCTTCGGGGAAGTCCCAGGCGTTGTAATAACCGCCGTCTCGAAAGGTACAGTCAAGCAGGATTGGTCTCATGAGATCCACTGTCCAATGTCTGAATTTATAGGGTGAAGCGCTTAGAACAATCCAGAATCACCCCTTCTGAAGTGAATGCGCATTGCGACTTGGGAAAATTCTAGGAAATTACATCTTTGATGTGAAGGGGGGCGGGATTTCCCTCGCGGGCTGATGCGCAGATGGCGCGGTTGCCGCCGGTCTCGCCATCCGCCGGCCCCCTGGGATCCGTCGACGAAACCTCGGGGCGTCGGTCCGAAGGCCCGGCCGGAGAAGGGCCGCCGCGCAGGAGCGCGCGCCGCAAGGCACGCCCGGCGCCGCGGCCAGGCGCTCGATCAGGCGGTGCCGCAAGAGGAGCTGCGCCACGGGACGGGCGGGCGTGATCCGTCCGGCGCGGGACGCCGGTCAATTGCCGCACATGGTGCCTTTTGTCTTGATCGCCCGCAGCCGATCGCCAATCATCGCGGCAGTTCTTTCACAGGAAGTTTCGCATGAAATCCCATAGTCTTCTCGCCGGTATGGCCCTTTGCTCCGCCCTGGCCGCGCCGGTTTTCGCGCAATCGCTCTCGCCCGCCGACATCCTCGCCAAGGTCGAGGAGAAGACCAAGGTGACGAACGGCTATCAGGATCTGCTGAACGATCCCGACCCCGCGCGCTCGATGGCGGCGATGGAGGTGATGCTGGACTCGGGCGATGCCAAGCTGCAGCGGATGGCGCTGGAATACGGGCTCTACAGCCCCAATCCTCAGGTGCGCTATCTGGCGCTGAAGGCGTTTTTCGATGGGCAGCCGGTGCTGCGCATGCGGATTGATGGATCGAAGGTGAAGGAGAACTTCGAGTATCACATCGATAGTCTTGGCGGCAGTATTGACTCGGCAAAGATGGGATTCCTGAGCATGCCGGTCGGCGAATTCATTCCCGATCAGTCCTGTTACGTTCGCAGAGATAGAAATGATTGCCTGGTTCGGATTTCGGAAACTGAGATTTCAATCAGTCTTCTGAGTGGCAACTGGTTTCCGGTGACGCTCAACGATCAGGGGCAACTGGTCGGTGAGGTCGGGTTTGAACCGCCTGCGCCTGTGACGATTCCGGTCTCGAACTGAGGAGAAACGGATGCGTAATTTCCTTCCCCTCGCGCTGCTCGCCAGCTTGCCCTCGTTGGCACTGGCGCAATCCCTCTCGGTGGCCGATCTGCAAAAGCAGATCGACGCCGAGGTGAACAAGGGCAACGAATACACCGCGCTCCTGAATGACCCCGATCCCAAACGCGCTCAAGCTGCGATGAAGGTGATGCTGGGCTCGGGTGACCCCGATCTGATCTCGATCGCGCTGGATTATGGCCTTTACAGCCCCGATCTGGCGGTGCGCGGTGCGGCCGTCAAAGGCTTGCTTGACAGCAAGCCGCGGCTTGACGTGTTCCTCACCATGACCGATCCGAACAACGGATTTCAGAAAGCCATGGATTACATGTTCAAGACCGTGCCGAATGCCGAGGGGATCGCCCCGGTCCCAATTCTCGTGACCGGGTATGACGCGCAGCTGGACTGCTATCTTGGTGAGTTCAGAGAGGTCGAAACCAAGGGCGACAAGTGCTTCCTTCAGGTTCGCCCGGAGACAATCCGTGCGCGGCTGGGGTATGGGTGGAGCGAGGTCCGCCTGAACGATGACGGTGGCTTGATTGGTGACGCGCGTCTGAGTAACGGCCAGATGGCCCCGGTCCGCATCCAGCTGCACTGACGCTTTCAGCGAAAGCTCACCGCATCCATGCCGATCTCGGGCCGGTCCCAGCCGGAGCGGATCGTGACGAAGACCCACAGCACCCGCGTGCCGGAAATCGCCACGTCGAGCACACCGTCCGGCGGCATCTGCCCGGAGAAGACGTTGCGCGTGCGGGCGCCATCGGGCGCGGTGGAAACGTCGATCTGGATGTCGCGCGGCAGGCCCGCCGGCCCCTCGGCCTCGGCGGTGAGGCGCAACCCCGAGAGCGTGACCACCTTGCCCTCGGCGGCGCGGAAGGCGATGCGATTGGGCCTGGTCAGCGTGAAGACATAGCTGCCCGGGCCGGTCAGATTCTCTTCCGCGAACTGGGGCGCGGCGGGCGGCAGGGTCGCTCCGATCACCTCGAAGGGGAGCGCGTTCGGCTCGGGCCGGGCGGTGGCGGGGGTCTGCGCTTCGGCATAGCCCGCACGCCGCGCCACGCGCCGGGCGACGTTCTGATAGATCTCCTCGATCCGGATGAAACGCGCCTCGGTGGCCGAAAGCGCCTCGGTCACCATGCCCACGGGACGCTCGGCATCGAACAGGAACGCCCCGCTCGTGCCCTTGAACAGCTCGCTCCTGCCGTCGGTCAGCCGCGCATCGAGCGTGAGGTAGTCGCTTTTCGTCACGATCATGTCGAGCCGTTCGGGCTCGCCCGAGGGGCGCAGCCGCATCAGTTGCAGCCGCGCGCCGGTCTCGGGCTGGATCTCGGTGTTCAGCGCCGAAAGCGGCGTGGTGCAGCGCTTCTCGATCGCGCCGCGCGCCACGCCGATCGCCATATCCATCCCCGGCCAGAACGGGGTTTCGACCGTCGCGCTGGAATGCACCACGGGGGCCGCGGAATACAGCGTGACGCGGCGCTGCCCGCCGGCCACGTGACGCGGCATGATCACGTAGCACAGGCCGCCGTCGCGGAAGATGAGCCCCTGGCCGCGCTCGGTTCCATTGTCGATGGTGACGCTTTCGGCCATTGCCGCTAGGCAAGACAGGAGGGAGTGGGCTAGAGTGAATGCCAGCGCAACGAAAAAGCGTTTCTCGATCATGTTTCAAAAAACTTGTCTTGTTCTGTCTCTGCTTCCGACTATCGCCGCAGCCGAGCCGGCAAGTAAAGTGACGCTGATCGAAAATCCGTTCAACGAGGTGGTGCGCAAGGGAACCGAGATTTCCGGCGCGCGGCTGGTCGGTTTTCTGGCGGCGCCGCAGGGCCGCCCCGAGGGCGATGCGGTCGCGGTTGCCGCCGCCATCCCGCCCGATTGGCAGGGGCAGGAGCTTTGCCTGAAAATCGTTTCCGCGGACGGTCTTTACGAGTCGCGCAATGCCTATCGGGTGGCGCCGGGCTGGTCGGGAGGACGCACCGCGCTGAGCTATCCGAGCACGCATGCGCGGGAGGCGCTGGCCTATCCGGGCAGCCAGATCGCCGGGCTCGTCTCGCTTGGCGATTGCGGGCAGCCGCAGGCGCAGGTGGCCCCGATCTACTGGGGCCGCAATGCCGCGGGCGGGCTTGCGGTATTGCTCAACACCGCGCGTTCGGACGAAACCTTCCTGACCTTCCCCGATCAGCCCGATCAGGACGACGTCACCTGCGAACCGGTGGCGACGGAACTCCGCACCGCCTTCGACACGCGCTGCGATCTCCCCGCCGCCCTCGCCGCGCGCGGCGAGATCGAGGCGGTGGTGATCTCGTTCAAGAATGGCGAGATGGGACCGGAAGAACGGCTGACGCTGCGGTTCGGGGCCGCGCCTTGAACGGCGTGCCCCGGTTCGCCTCGCCCTTGCGCCTGCTGCGCGCGCTGCGGGCCGCCACGGTTCTCTCGGTCGCGGCCGGCCTGCTGGCGGCGCTCGCCTTCGTGCTGCTGGCCGCCGGAATCGGATCGCGGCAAAGTTTCATCATCGACGCGCAGACCACCGGGGCCGTCGTCACCTTCAAGGGATCGACCAACGATTGGGCGCTCGGGGCCGCGACGCTCTGCGTGCCCAAAAGGATGGACCTCGCCCGGGCGCGGGGCGCGGGGCCCTGCGACGCGCGCCGTTTCGACGAACGCAACGCGGCCGATCTGCGCCTGAGCTGGCCGCCCGGGGCCGTGGTGCGGATCTCCTCCCCGGCGGTCGGGAACATCGTGCTGACGCTGCTCTCGGAGGGGGAATGGCCAAAGGAGACCCGCATCATTCTGCCCGACGGCGCGCTTTCCAGACTTGGCGCCCTCAGCTTCTACGGGCATGCGCGTGTCGGGCAGCCCGCGGTTTCGGGAGAACAGGATCTGTTGCTCGCGGGGAGTTACGAGGCCCGCGAACGTTCGCTGTGGTCGCGCAACACCGAAGTTCTGCGCAGCGGGGAGCTGCGCCGCGGCGAGAGCGTCGAGATCCTGCGCAACGGGGCGGACGGGGCGCCGCCGGCCAACGAGTTCGGCCATATCACCGCGGAGGCCCCCGATGCGCCCGGGTTTCACGTCAGCATCGCCTCGGAGGCGGGCAAGCCGGTGCTGCGGCTGGTCAATTATGGCGGCGTCGCCACCACGACGCTCGCGCCGAACTGGATCGACCGCGCGCTGCACAACTCGCTCATCCTCGCGCTCGCCCTGCTGTTGCCGCTGGCGCTGAGCGTGGTGCAGTTTCTGGTCGCGAGCGGGCGGATCGAGGGGCCCTCCCGTCGCGAATGGGCGTCGGTTCATCCCGCCCCCGCGGCGCAGGTTTCCGCCGAGAAGGGCGAGGCGCTTCGGGACGGAGAGGGCTGAGGCCGCGGGGTAGGGGGCATTTGCATCGTCCCGGGCGAGAGCCGCAGTCCGCCCCTCGATCCCCGCGCTGCGAGGGCTGGGCCTGTAACGGCATGATTTGATAAGAAATATCCTCCAGGCCCGAGGGGCGGCGCAGACCGCTTCCGCCGCCTGCCTTTGGCCGTGCCGCCTGTCGCCCGCTCAGCTCGGCGCGAAACCGGCCTCGGTCAGCGCCGCGACCAGCGCCGCGCGCGGGGCCTCGGTCTTCACCTCGACCCGGTGCGAGGGCGGATCGGCCTGCACCTCGGCCGTCGGATCGACCGAGTGGATCGCCTTCGTCACGCCGCGCGCACAGCCGCCGCAGGTCATGGTTTCGATGTGGAATTGCATGGGCCCCTCCTTGGGATTGTCGCTCATGCCTGTCCAGATGGGGCTTCCCACCGTGGCAAGGTCAAGAGGGGGCAAGGTCAGGAGGGACGCGTCCAAATCCCCCTCTTGACCTTCCCATCATGGGAACCACTATCTCTGCCCGCGGATGACTTCACCAAAGGATGCCGACATGACAGGGCCCGCCGCTTCCCCCGCCTCCTCCAGCGACAAGGTCACGCTCGACATCGAGGGGATGACCTGCGCCTCCTGCGTGTTGCGGGTGGAAAAGGCACTCAAGGCCGCCCCCGGGGTCGAGAGCGCGGCGGTCAACCTCGCCACCGAGCGGGCCGAGATCGCGGGCGCCGGGCTCGACCGCGACGCGCTCGTCAAGGCGGTCGAGGCGGCGGGCTATGATGTGCGCCCGCAAACCGTCGCGCTCGAGGTCGGGGGGATGACCTGCGCCTCCTGCGTGGGCCGGGTGGAACGCGCGCTCGCCGCGGTGCCCGGCGTCACCGGCGCGAGCGTCAATCTCGCGACCGAGCGCGCGCAGGTGACGGGCGGCGTCGAGGCGCAGGCGCTGATCCGCGCGGTCGAGGCCGCGGGCTACGAGGCGCGGCTCGCCCCCGCCGAGGGTGGGAGTTCGACGGTGCAGACGGTCGCGCGCAAGGCCGAGGAGGAGGCGGGGCTGAAGCGCCACCTGATCCTTGCGGCGCTGCTCGCGCTGCCGGTTTTCGTGCTCGAGATGGGCTCGCACCTCTTCCCGCCTTTCCACGCGCTGGTGATGGCGACGATCGGCGAGCGGGCGAGCTGGCTCTTGCAGGCGGCGCTCACCACCGCGGTGATGGCGGGGCCGGGGTGGCAATTCTACCGCAAGGGGCTGCCGGTGCTGCTGCGCGGCGCGCCCGACATGAACAGCCTCGTCGCGGTCGGCACGCTCGCCGCCTGGGGCTATTCGCTGGTGGCGACCTTCGCGCCCGGCCTGCTGCCGCCGGGCACGGTGAACGTCTATTACGAGGCCGCCGCCGTCATCGTCACGCTGATCCTCTTCGGTCGCTGGATGGAGGCGCGCGCCAAGGGCCGCACCTCGCAGGCGATCCAGCGCCTCGTCGGCCTTCAGCCGCGCACGGCGCGGGTGCGGCGCGAGGGCGCGCTGCGCGAGATCCCGGTGGCCGAGCTGCGCGCGGGCGACGAGATCGAACTCCGCCCGGGCGAGCGGGTGCCGACCGACGCGGTGGTGACCGAGGGCACGAGCTGGATCGACGAGAGCATGATCACCGGCGAGCCGCTGCCCGTCGAAAAAGTCGCGGGCAGCGCGGTCACCGGCGGCACCGTGAACCAGACCGGCGCGCTTGTCTTGCGCGCGACCGCGGTGGGCCAGGCGACGATGCTCGCCCAGATCATCCGCATGGTCGAGGAGGCGCAGGGCGGCAAGCTGCCGATCCAGGGGCTGGTCGACCGCGTCACGCTCTGGTTCGTGCCGGCGGTGATGGCGCTCGCGACGCTGACCTTCCTCGCCTGGCTGATCTTCGGGCCGAGCCCGGCGCTGAGCTTCGCGCTGGTGAACGGGGTCGCGGTGCTGATCATCGCCTGCCCCTGCGCGATGGGCCTCGCCACGCCGACCTCGATCATGGTCGGCACCGGGCGCGGCGCCGATCTCGGCATCCTGTTCCGCCGCGGCGAGGCGCTGCAAAGCCTGCAGGAGGTGCGCGTCGTCGCGCTCGACAAGACCGGCACGCTGACCGAGGGCCGCCCGCAGCTCACAGATCTGAGCCTCGCGCCCGGGTTCGACCGCGCCACGGTTCTGGCCGCGGTTGCGGCGGTCGAGGCGAAATCCGAACATCCGATCGCCCGCGCGCTGGTGCAGGCGGCCGAGGAGGAGGGCCTGACCCTGCCGCAGGTGCGCGGCTTCGTCTCGCAGACCGGGCTTGGCGTTTCGGCGCGCGGCGAGGCGGGGCGGATCGTGGTGGGGGCGGATCGGCTGATGACCGGGCGCGGGCTCGACATCGCGCCGCTCGCCGCCCAGGCGCAGGCGCTGGCCGAGGCCGGCAAGACCCCGCTTTACGCCGCGATCGGGGATCGGGTGGCGGCGGTGCTCGCGGTTGCCGATCCGATCAAGCCCACGACCCCCGCGGCGATCGCGGCGCTGCATGGGCTCGGCCTCAAGGTCGCGATGATCACCGGCGACAACGCCCGCACCGCGCAGGCGATCGCGCGCCAGCTCGGCATCGACGAGGTGGTGGCCGAGGTGCTGCCCGAGGGCAAGGTGCAGGCGATCGAGCGGCTGAAGGCGGCGGGCAAGCTCGCCTTCGTCGGCGACGGCATCAACGACGCGCCGGCGCTGGCCGCGGCCGATGTCGGCATCGCGGTCGGCACCGGCACCGACATCGCGATCGAGGCCGCCGACGTCGTGCTGATGTCGGGCCGCCTCACCGTGGTGCCCGAGGCGATCGCGCTCTCGCGCGCGACGATGGCGAATATCCGCCAAAACCTGTTCTGGGCCTTCGCCTATAACACCGCGCTGATCCCGCTTGCGGCCGGCGCGCTCTGGCCCGCCTTCGGCATCCTGCTCTCGCCGGTCTTCGCCGCCGGGGCGATGGCGATGTCCTCGGTCTTCGTGCTGGGCAATGCGCTGCGGCTGAAGCGTTTCGCCCCGGTGACGGGAGGCGCGCGATGAATATCGGCGAAGCGGCCAGGGCCTCCGGCGTCTCGGCAAAGATGATCCGCTATTACGAATCGATCGGGCTGATCCCGGCAGCGGCGCGCAGCGCGGCGGGCTATCGCAGCTATGGCGCGCGCGAGATCCAGATCCTGCGCTTCGTGCGCCGCGCCCGCGATCTCGGCTTTCCGGTGGCGGTGATCGAGGAGCTTCTCGCGCTCTGGAGCGATCAGCATCGCCACAGCAGCGACGTGAAGCGGCTGGCGCTCGATCACGTCGCCACGCTCGAGCGCAAGATCGCCGAGATGCAGGCGATGGCCGACACGCTACGCCATCTGGCCGCGGCCTGTTCCGGCAGCGACCGCCCCGATTGCCCGATCCTCGAAGACCTCGGCGGCGGCCCGGACGCCTGCTGCGGCAAGGCGCCCTAAGCCCTCAGCCCGCGTCAGTCGCCAAGCTTGGCATGCACCTCGTCGAGGTCGATCTCGCCGATCGGCATCTTGTTGTCGGGATCGTCGAAATCGTATTGGAAGAGCTGGAAGTCCTTCTTGTAGATCTCCCAGATCAGGTGCCGCGAGAGGTCGTCGAAATAGGCGCTCACCGGATGGGCGCGCTTCGGCCCGTGGCCCTCGCTCTCGTTGAACTTGGGGATCTTCTTCAGATCGACCTTCTGCGGCGTCTTCACATGGTCGAGCACGACCTGCATGCCCTCGTTGAACTTCTCGGTGAAGAAGATCTCGTCGTATTTGCCGCCGTTCACGATGAAGGTCGAGATATGCCCCGACATCGCCGACCAGTGGATGTCGGGCTCCATCGGGCGGCGCCAGCGGATGGTGTCGCGCGCGAAAAGCAGGAAGCGGCGGAAGGACTTCACCTGATCGAACTCGAACCCGTCCTCGGGCGAGCCGACCTCGATGCCGTATTTCTGAATGAGCTGCGGCACCAGATTGCCGCGGTAGCGCTTGCCGTTGCGCTGGATCCCCGCGATCTTGTCGAAGAACGAGGAGAGGATCCGCGCGTAGGGGTTGCGCACGCAGGTGAAGGAATAGCTCTTGTGCCCCTTCACGTTCTGCTCGATCGGCTTCTGGCTCTCCGGCTGCGACCATTTGTGCAGCCCGGCGGTCGAATCGTGGATGTCACCGTCGAAGAAGGTGCCGTGATCGGAATAGAACATGATCTGCCCGATCGAGGAGCAGGCGCATTTCGGAACGACCCGATAGACCATGCTTTCGCTTTCGGTCATCCAGGTGCCGGGAAAACCCATGATACTCAGCCTCCTTGAGTGGCGGTCGCACGCGCAGATGCCACTCCTTAATATTTAATCCTTAAAGATCAAAGAACCTCTGTTTTTTCAATGTCCTTTGACGTTATCAAGGCAGATAACGAGTGTACTGCGGACGGCCTGTTTCCAAAATGGCAAAAATCGCCTTCATCCTGCTGACCCACAAGGATCCCGAGGGGATCATCAAGCAGGCGGAGCGGCTGACCGAGACGGGCGATTTCGTCTCGATCCATTTCGACGCCCGCGCGAAACCCTCCGACTTCCAGAAGCTGCGCGACGCGCTCGATCCGAACCCCTCGGTCACCTTCGCGAAGCGACGGCTGAAATGCGGCTGGGGCGAATGGAGCCTCGTCGCCGCCACGCTCGAGGCGGTGAAGGCCGCGGTCGAGGCCTTCCCGGAGGCGACGCATTTCTACATGCTCTCGGGCGATTGCATGCAGATCAAGACCGCTGAATTCGCCCATGCCTATCTCGACGCCGAGGATGTCGACTATATCGAGAGCTTCGATTTCTTCGCCTCGGACTGGATCAAGACCGGGATGAAGGAAGACCGGCTGATCTATCGCCACTGGTTCAACGAGCGCAATCACAAGTGGTGGTTCTACCAGAGCTACGACTGGCAGAAACGCCTCGGCCTCACCCGCAAGGTGCCCGAGGACATCCAGATGATGATCGGCTCGCAATGGTGGTGCCTGCGGCGGCGCACGATCGAATGGGTGCTCGATTTCTGCCGCACGCGGCCCGACGTGATGCGCTTCTTCCGCACGACCTGGATCCCAGACGAGACCTTCTTCCAGACCGTCGTGCGCCATGTCGTGCCGGAAAAGGAGCTGCGCACCCGCACGCTCACCTTCCTGATGTTCACCGATTACGGCATGCCGGTGACCTTCTACAACGACCATTACGACCTGCTGCTGGCGCAGGATTTCCTCTTCGCCCGCAAGATCAGCCCCGACGCGACGGAGTTGAAGGCGCGGCTCGGCGATCTGTGGCACCAGACGGGGGTCTCCTTCCCGATCTCGAACGAGGGGCGCTCGCTCTTCACCTTCCTCTCCGGCCGCGGCCGGATCGGGCGCCGTTTCGCGCCCCGTTTCTGGGAAACCGAATCGAGCCTCGGGCGCGAGCGCACGCTGATGATGATCGTGTGCAAGAAATGGCATGTCGCGAAACGCCTCGTCGACCAGATCCGGGCGCGCACCGACATCGCGGCGGTGGAATATCTGTTCAACGAGGCGGGCGGGCTGCCCGATCTCGGCGGCATCGAGCGCACGCTGGAAAAGCGCAACCGCCACCGCCGCGCGCTCCTGCGCATGCTTTTCGACCATTTCCAGACCGACCGGCTGGTGATCTGCCTCGACCCCGCCGCCTTCGAGGTGATGCAGGATTTCACCTCCGACAAGGCGGTGACGCGGGTGCTCGAGATCGAATGCGACTTCACCGACGACTATCTGATCGGCCATGCCCGCCGCGTCGGCCTCGCCGGCGAAAGCACGCCGCAGGAGGTGATCGACCGGCTCCTGCCGACGGTCCGCTACGATCTGCGTTTCGAAAGCGACCGGATGCGCGATGCCCGCTTCCCGAGTTTCCAGCGGGTGCGGCAAAGCGTGAGTGCGGCCGAGAACGCCATGCCGCTCGCGCGCTTTCTCGGCGTCGATCCGGAGGTTGCGCAGCAGATCATGGCGACCGATTATCTCTTCGTCGATTAAGGAGATTCCCCTTGGCCTACGCCTATGACCCGCAAAACATCTTCGCCCGCATCCTGCGCGGCGAGATCCCGAACAAGACCGTGCTGGAAACCGCGCATACGCTCGCCTTCCGCGACATCGCGCCGAAGGCCCCCGACCATGTGCTGGTGATCCCGAAGGGGCCTTACGTCACCTTCGACCATTTCTGCGCCGCCGCCTCGGAGGCAGAGATCGTCGACTTCACCCGCACCTGCGCCAAGGTCTGCGAGATCCTCGGCGTCGAGGATAAGGGCTTCCGCGCGATCACCAATGCGGGCGAACACGGCGTGCAGGAAGTGCCGCATTTCCACCTGCACATCCTCGCCGGCCGCCCGCTCGGCCGCATGCTGGACATGTCCGAGGCCGAGTGAGCCAGATCCCCGCCGCCGCGCCCGTGGCGATTGCGGAGCCTCCGGCGGGGATATTTTAACTCTATAGAAACCAGGATCCGCCAATCTGGGGGCACGGTACAGGCGGGGACGCCGATGACCGTCTCTGTAGAAGCGAAAGCGCCCTGACCCACCGGGCAACCGCGGGGCTCAGGGCGCGGCGCGCTTGTTTCTACAGAGCTGAAATATCCCCGCCGGAGGCTCTTACCGCCCCGAGGTGAGCGCGACGAAGACGTCCTCCAGCCGCGGCTGTTCCGTCGCCACGTCGCGGATCGCCACGCCGCCCGCGCGCAGCGCGTCGAGCACCGCCTCCGCCGTTGTGTCGCAGCGCCGGTAGTGGAAGGCGAGCCGCCCGCCCGCGCGGCGCTCCATCGTGACCCCCGCGGGCAGGGTGAGCGTGTCGGGCACCGCACCCTCCGGCTCGATCACCAGCGCCTTCCGGTCCATCCGGCCCAGCAGTGCGGCGGTGGTATCGCGCACGATCAGCTCGCCATGGGTGATGATCGCGATCTCGTCGCACATCGCCTCCGCCTCCTCGAGGTAATGCGTCGTCAGGATGATCGTCATCCCCTCGGCATTGAGCCGGCGCACATTCGCCCAGAGCATCGTGCGCAGCTCGATGTCGACCCCCGCCGTCGGCTCGTCGAGCACGAGGATCTGCGGCCGGTGCACCAGCGCCTTGGCGAGCAGCAGCCGCCGTTTCATCCCGCCCGAAAGATTGCGCGCATAGGCCTCGGCCTGATCCGTCAGCCCGACGAGGGCGAGGATCTCCTCGGTCCAGCGCTCCGCTTTCGGCACGCCGTAAAGCCCCGCCTGCACCTCGAGCGCGGCACGCGGCGAGAAGAACGGATCCATGTTCAGCTCCTGCGGCATCACCCCGATCGCGGCGCGGCTCTGACGCGGGTTCACGTCCTGATCGAAGCCCCAGATCGTGACCTTGCCCGCCGTCTTCCGCACGAGCCCGGCGAGGATGTTGATCAGCGTCGATTTCCCCGCGCCGTTCGGGCCAAGCAGGCCGAAGATCGACCCCGCCGGGATGCTCAGATCGACGCCTTTCAGCGCCTCCTTCGGCGTCGCCCTGCCGGCCCCGGCATAGGTCTTGCGCAGCCCCGTGATCTCGATCGCCTGCCGTTCCACTTGCCCTGCCTTTCCGGATCGCTCATAGTGCCGCGGACGCGGCCTTTGGCCGCAACTTATCCGGAGCCGAGAATGACCGCCACCGCCACCGCCCCGAAACCGCCGGAAACGCAAGTCGTGACCACGTGGAAAGTCGCCTGCGACGGCGGCGAGGGGGCGCTCGGCCATCCGCGCGTCTGGCTCACGCTCTCGCGCGAGACGGGCGAGGTGGAATGCCCCTATTGCGACAAGAAATATGTGATCGACCGCGCCCATGCGCATGACGATCACTGAGACGCAGGCCCCTGAGCCCTGCGCTCGGGTCTGATCGGGGCGGCCTTCGGGCCGCCTTTTCGTTTCGCGGGTTCCGATGCCGGCCGGGCTGTGGCAGAACGGGGCAAAACGGGAGGCCCATATGAGTTTCGGCAAAGGCTGCCATCTGCATCTGATCGACGGCTCGGCCTTCATCTTCCGCGCCTATCACGCGCTGCCGCCGCTCACGCGCAAGTCCGACGGGCTGCCGATCGGCGCGGTGGCGGGCTTTGCCAATATGATTTTCCGCTATATCGAAGACGCCAAGGGGGCCGATGCGCCGACCCATGCGGCGGTGATTTTCGATTATTCGTCAAAGACTTTCCGAAACGAGATCTATCCCGCCTACAAGGAGAACCGCCCGCCGCCGCCCGAGGATCTGCGCCCGCAGTTCCCGCTCACGCGCGAGGCGACGATTGCCTTCAACATCGCCTGCAAGGAGATGGAGGGCTATGAGGCCGACGACATCATCGCCACCCTCTCGCGGCAGGCGCGCGAGGCGGGCGGGCGCGTCACCATCATCTCCTCCGACAAGGATCTGATGCAGCTCGTCGGCGGCGGGGTCGAGATGCTCGACGCGATGAAGAACCTGACGATCGGCCCGGACGAGGTCGAGGCGAAATTCGGCGTCGATCCGGGCCGCGTGATCGACGTGCAGGCGCTCGCGGGCGATTCGGTCGATAACGTGCCGGGCGCGCCGGGCATCGGCATCAAGACTGCGGCGCAGCTCATTCAGGAATATGGCGATCTCGAAACGCTGCTCGCCCGGGCGGGCGAGATCAAACAGCCCAAGCGCCGCGAGACGCTTCTGAATTTCGCCGATCAGATCCGGGTGTCGAAACGTCTCGTGACGCTCGACGCCCATGCGCCACTCGATTTCACGCTCGACGATCTCGAGGTGCGCGAGCCCGATCCGGCGCAGCTGATGGCCTTCCTCAACAGGATGGAATTCCGCACGCTGACGAAGCGGGTGGCGGACAAGTTCGGCCTCGAGGCGCCGGTGGCGACCGAGGTCGCGCGCGGCGACGCCGCCGCCGCGGCCTGGGCCGACAAGGCGGCGCCCGGCCGGAAGATCACGGCGCAGGCGGCGCCCGAGGCGCCCTTCGACACCGCGGCCTATGTGAAGATCACCGATGCCGCGACGCTCGGGAAATTCCTCGATCAGGCCCGCGCGCGCGGCTGGATCGCGGTCGATACCGAGACCACGAGCCTCGACGAGATGCAGGCCGATCTCGTCGGCATCTCGCTTTGCGTCGAACCCGGTCAGGCCGGTTACCTGCCGCTTGGCCATAGCGTGGGCGGCGACGATCTCTTTGGCGGCGCGGCCCCGGTGCCGGGGCAGATGGATCGCGCGGCTGCATTAGCGCTGCTTAAGCCGGTGCTCGAGGATGAAGCGATCCTCAAGATCGGCCAGAACATGAAATACGACTGGAAGATCTTTGCCCGGAACGGCATCCGCATCGCGCCCCTCGAGGACACGATGCTGATGAGCTATGCGATGTTCTCGGGGCTGCATGGCCACGGGATGGATGCGCTTTCCGAGGAATACCTCGGCCATCGCCCGATCCCGATCAAGGAGCTGATCGGTTCGGGCAAGGCGCAGGTGACCTTCGACAAGGTCGATGTCGACAAGGCCGTGGCCTATGCCGCCGAGGACGCCGACATCACCCTGCGGCTCTGGCGCCGCTTCCGCCCGATGCTCTCGCCGGCGCAGGTAACCACCGTTTACGAGACGCTCGAACGCCCGATGGTCGAGGTGCTGGCCGAGATGGAGATGGCGGGGGTGAAGGTCGACACCGCGGTGCTCGCGCGGATGTCGAATGTCTTCGCGCAGCGCATGGCGGGGCTCGAGGACGAAATCCAGGCGATCGCGGGCGTGCCCTTCAACGTCGGCTCGCCGAAGCAGCTCGGCGAGATCCTCTTCGACCAGATGGGCGTCGAGGGCGGGCAAAAGGGCAAGACCGGCGCCTGGGCGACCGGCGCCGATGTGCTCGAGGATATCACCACGCTCGAGGATACCAATCCGAAGGCCGCGCAGCTGGCGGCGAAGGTGCTCGACTGGCGGCAGATCGCCAAGCTGAAATCGACCTATACGGATGCGCTGCAAACCCATGTGAACCCCGATACCGGGCGGGTGCATACGTCGTACAGCATCGCCGGCGCCAACACCGGGCGCCTCGCCTCGACCGATCCGAACCTGCAAAACATCCCCGTGCGTTCGGACGAGGGGCGCCGCATCCGCGAGGCCTTCGTCGCCACGCCCGGCCATCGCATCGTCTCGCTCGACTATTCCCAGATCGAGCTGCGCATCCTCGCCCATGTCGCCGATCTGCCGGCGATGAAACAGGCGTTCAAGGACGGTATCGACATCCACGCGATGACCGCCTCGGAGATGTTCGGCGTGCCGGTCGAGGGCATGGACCCGATGATCCGCCGGCAGGCGAAGGCGATCAATTTCGGCGTGATCTACGGGATTTCGGGCTTTGGCCTCGCGCGCAACCTGCGCATCCCGCGGGCCGAGGCGCAGGGCTTCATCGACCGCTATTTCGAGCGTTTCCCCGGCATCCGCCAATATATGGACGACACCGTCGCCTTCGCGAAGGAGCACGGCTTCGTGCGCACCCTCTTCGGGCGCAAGATCCACACCCCCGAGATCGGCGACAAGGGGCCGCGCGCGGGTTTTGCCAAACGCGCCGCGATCAACGCGCCGATCCAGGGCGCCGCGGCCGACGTGATCCGCCGCGCGATGATCCGCATGCCCGCCGCGATAAGGGATCTGCCGGCGAAGATGCTCCTGCAGGTGCATGACGAGCTGATCTTCGAGGTCGAGGAGGGCGCGACCGAGGCGCTGATCGCCGCCGCCCGCGCGGTGATGGAGGGCGCGGCCGAGCCTGTCGTCAAGCTTTCGGTGCCGCTCATCGTCGATGCCGGGCAGGGCGCGAGCTGGGCCGAGGCGCATTGACGTTTTTCGCGCGCCTGTGGATGGTGCGGATGCCTCCGGCGGGGATATTTTGTCACTTTGGAAACGGATTTCCGCCTTTCCAAAGTGCCGAAATATCCCGGGGGTGAGGCCGCAGGCCGAGGGGGCAGCGCCCCCCGCGACGAGAGGAAGAGGCGATGCCGCACGATCACGGTCCGGGCCACCACGGCCACCACCATCATCCTGCGCCGGCGAGCGATACCGCCGTGCTCTGGGCGGTGGTCATCAATGTCGTGCTCACCTTCGCACAGGTCGCGGGCGGGGTGGTTGCCGGCTCGGTCGCGCTGATCGCGGACGGGGTGCACAATTTCTCCGACGCGGCGGCGCTGGTGCTGGCCTTTGGCGCGCGCCGGCTGGCGCGCCGCGGCCCCACTGCGATGATGAGTTTCGGCTGGGAACGCGCCGAGGTGATCGCCGCGCTCGTCAATTACACCGCGCTCATCCTCGTCGCGCTCTGGCTGATGGGCGAGGCGGCGGGGCGGCTTTTCGCGCCGCCCGAGGTGAAGGGCGGCATCGTGATCTGGCTTGCGACGCTGGCGCTGGTGATCGACCTCGGCACCGCGGCGCTGACCTGGCGGCTCTCGAAGGAAAGCGTGAACATCCGCGCGGCCTTCCTGCACAATCTCGCCGATGCCGGCGCCTCGGTTGCGGTGATCGCGGGGGGCGTGATGATCGCGCTCTGGGATCTGCGCTGGGTCGATCCGGTGCTGACGATCGCGATCTCGGTCTTCATCCTGTGGCATGTGGTGCAGGATCTCGGCCCGGTGCTGCGGATCCTGATGATGGGCACCCCGGCCGAGCGCGACGGCGCCGATCTGGCGGAACATCTGGGCGAGATCGCGGGGGTCGAGGAGGTGCATCACCTCCACATCTGGGCGCTCGACGAAAAGCGCGACGCGCTCGAGGCGCATCTGGTGCTCTCCGAGGGCGCCGATTTCGCGGCGGTGATCGCCCAGGCGAAGGCGATGCTCGCCGAGGAGTTCGATCTCACCCATGTCACGCTCGAACCCGAGACGCGGGCGCGCGGCTGTGCCGACCGGGCGACGGGCGGCTGCGCCTGAGCTATTCGCGCCAGGCCTCGGCGACCCAGGCCGAGGGCCTGGTGTAATGGCGCAGGTAGCGCCAGATGCTCTCCTTGGGCGTGCGCGCGTCGATGCCGCGCAGGTGCTCGGCGAGCGACCAGCCCTCGCGACCCACCCAGCCGCCCCTGATCGCGACCTCCGGATGCACCCCGCCGGGAAAGATCACCACGCGCGTGTCGCGCGGCAGGCGCGGTGCGATGAACAGGTTCAGTGGAAATGTCGGCAGGCACTGATAGCGGAAATGGCGCACCCAGCCGCGCGGGAAAAGGGTGATCCCGCCCGGCGCGTTGCGCGTCACGAAACGCTGTTCAAAGACGTATTCCGCGGCGATGGCCGCCGGGTTTTCGCAGAATTTCTCCTGCAGGGGCAGAAGCTTGCCTACCGGGAAGCGGAAGCAGGAGGTCTGCCCCAGCCGCTCGAAGGGTTTCGCCGGATTGCGCGAGAGCACGACCCCGTCGGGATCGCCATAGGTGAAGAGATCATCAAGCGAGCCGGTGATGACGAGATCGAGGTCGAGGAACAGCACATTGCCGCTGAGCGACCCGAGCTTCGGCCCCCAGAGCCGCGCCTTCGGCCAGATGCCCTTCTTCGTCTTCGGGATCTCGACCGGGATCTCGGGGAGCGGCTCGGTCAGAACCTCGGGGCGGATCCCGGCGGTGTTGTCGGTGAAACAGGTGAAGGTGAAGGGCGGCGTGATGTTGCGCGCCACCATCGCGTAAAGCCGGTTGATGAAGCGCGGGCCGTATTTCGTGCCCCAGTTGATGCAAATTACTTGTTTGACCATGTGCGTCTCCGTCTGGTGGCTTTATAACCGCCAGCCGAGGCGGCGTCGAGGCGAACTCACGTGGCAAGCTCCGCCATCGGGATGATCGGAAAGAACGCCCCCCGCGAGGTGAGGCCGAGCCAGTCCTCCCCCTCGAAGGGGGCGGGGGTGGCGATGTCCACGAGCCGGTAGAAGGTCTTGCGGTCAATGAGCGCCTCGAGCCCGCGGCGGATGTGGATATAGGGCGAGGGCTCGCCATCCGCGGCGCGGGTGACGCGGATCGGGTTTTCGGGCCCGGCGGTGACCTCGTCGCCGACATTCGTCGTGAAGCTGAGCACCTGATCCGCGCCCGCGCCCGAGACCTCGCAATCGACGGCGACGAAGGGGGCGTCGACGACCCGGATGCCCACTTTCTCGACCGGGGTGACGAGGAAATATTTCCCGTCCTCCAGCTTCAGGATCGAGGCGAAAAGCTTCACCAGCGGCGCCCGCCCGATCGGCGTGCCGAGGTAGAACCACGTCCCGTCGCGGCGGATCTCCATGTCGATATCGCCGCAAAAGGGCGGGTTCCACAGATGCACCGGCGGCGGCCCCTTCTTCGTGGCGCGGGTCGCCGCGGCGGCGATGCCCGCGGCATCGGGTTTCACGCTCTTTTGTGGATCGGTTGTCTCTGTCATCGGCTCTTTGCGGTTGGGTCGGGGGCGGTTATCTGTTTCTCTGAGCATAGAGTGCAAGGGAGCCCCTGTCATGACCGAGACCGAAGACCTGATCGGCGAGATCGAAACCCTGGGGCAGAAGCTTGGCGCGGCGCGCGCCTCGATCAACCGCCGCTTCATCGGGCAGGAGCGGGTGGTCGAGCTGGTGCTCGCCGCGATGCTCTCGGGCGGGCATGCGTTGCTTGTGGGCCTCCCGGGGCTGGGCAAGACGATGCTCGTCGACACGCTCGCCACGGTGATGGGGCTGAACCCGGGGCGGATCCAGTTCACCCCCGACCTGATGCCCGCCGATATTCTGGGCTCCGAAGTGCTGGAAACCGCGGCTGATGGCACGCGGGCGTTCCGCTTCCTCGAGGGGCCGGTGTTCTGCCAGCTGCTGATGGCGGATGAGATCAACCGCGCCAGCCCCCGCACGCAATCCGCGCTGTTGCAGGCGATGCAGGAGCGGGAGGTGACGGTCGCCGGCGTGCATCGCCCGCTGGGCCCGCCCTTCCATGTGCTTGCCACGCAGAACCCGATCGAGCAGGAGGGCACCTATCCGCTGCCCGAGGCGCAGCTCGACCGCTTCCTCGTGCAGGTCGATGTCGAATATCCGACCCGCGCGACCGAGCGCGACATTCTTCTGGCGACGACGGGCGCCACCGAGGCGGAGGCAATCCGCGTTTTCTCGCCCGAGGAACTGATCGCGGCGCAGGCGCTGGTGCGGCGGATGCCGGTCGGCGAAAGCGTGGTCGAGGCGATCCTCGATCTGGTGCGCGCCTGCCGCCCGGGCGAACCCGAGGCGCGCGCGATCGCGCGCGAGGCGCTGGCCTGGGGGCCGGGGCCGCGTGCGGCGCAGGCGCTGATGCTCACCGTGCGGGCGCGCGCGCTGCTCAACGGCCGACTGGCGCCTTCGGTCGAGGATGTCGCGGCGCTGGCGCGTCCGGTGCTCACCCACCGCATGGCGCTCAACTTCGCCGCCCGCGCCCGTGGCGAGACGCTTTCCGAGGTGATCGCGCGGGTGCTGGCCGAGGTGCTCGGCGATCAGGCCGAGGCCGCTGCGTGAGCCTTTCGCCCCAGGACAACGCCGCCCTGTCCCTGCGCCGTCAGGCGGAGGAAGGCGCCGCGCTGCCTGCGCTGCTCATTGCGGCGGAGCATCTGGCCGCGACGGTGCAGATGGGCGGGCATGGCCGGCGCCGCGCAGGTCCGGGCGAGGAATTCTGGCAATACCGCCCGGCGCATTCGGGTGACGCGGCGCGCTTCGTCGACTGGCGCCGCTCGGCCCGGTCGGATGCGCAATTCGTGCGCGACCGCGAATGGCAGCTGGCGCAATCGCTGCATCTCTGGGTCGATGACGCCGCCTCGATGCGGTTTTCCGGCGCGCCCTCGGGGCGCCATGCCCGCCCGACGAAGGCCGGGCGCGCGCAGGTTCTGGCGCTGGCGCTTGCGGTGCTCGCGATCCGCGCTGGCGAACGGGTGGGGCTCACCGGCCCGCTCGCCCCGCCGCGGCCCGGGCGCGCGCAGCTTGTCACGCTGGCCTCGGTGCTGGCCTCCGACGCGGGCGCCACGGATTACGGCGCGCCCGAGGTGACCGGCATCGCGGCGCAGGCGCGGGCGGTGTTTCTTTCGGATTTCTTCGGCGATCTCGGCGCGATCGAACGGGCGCTCGGCGCGCTTGCCGATCGCGGGGTGAGCGGGGTGATGGTGCAGGTGCTCGACCCGGCGGAGGAGGATTTCCCCTTCGACGGGCGCACGATCTTCGAATCGATGGCGGGCGGGCTGCGGCACGAGACGCGTGAGGCGGGCGATCTGCGCGCGCGCTACGTCGCGCGGCTGGCCGAGCGACGCGCGCGGCTCGCCGATCTCGCGCTCAAGGCCGGCTGGCAGTTTTCCACCCATCACACCGGCGCGCCGGCGCAGGCGGCGCTCCTTTGGTTGCATGGCGCGCTCGAAAGGGGCGCGCGATGAGCGTCTTCGGCCCGCTCGGCTTCACCGCGCCCTGGCTTCTGCTGGGGCTCGTGGCGCTGCCGCTGCTCTGGTGGCTCCTGCGTGCGACGCCCCCCGCGCCGATCCGCCGCCGCTTCCCGGGGGTGGCGCTGCTCATCGGCCTGCCCGACGAGACGCAGCAGGCCGAGCGCACGCCCTGGTGGCTGCTGGCGCTGCGCCTTCTGGCGCTTGCGGCCGCGATCGTGGGTTTCGCCGGCCCGGTGCTGAACCCGACGCCGGTCGCGCCGGGGCAGGGGCCGCTTCTGATCGTCGAGGATGGCGGCTGGCCCTCCGCCCGCGACTGGCCGCGCCGGATCGAGCGGATCTCCCGCGCGCTGACCGGGGCGGCGGCCGCCGGGCGCCCCGCCGCGATCGTCTCGCTCTCCGATCCGCCGCCCGCGCCGCCCGTCTTCGCCAATGCCGCCGAGCTTGAAAGCCAGCTTCCGGGCCTTGCGCCCAAACCTTGGGAGCCGGCCGCCGATCTCGACCCCGCGAAGATCCTGCCGCCGGGCAATTTCGACACGCTCTGGCTTTCGGACGGGCTCGACCGCGCCGCGCGCAAGCCGGTGCTCGACGCCCTCCGCGCCCGCGGCGCGCTGCGCGTCTGGCAGCCCGCGGCGCCGGCGCTGGCGCTTGGTCCGGCGCAGGTCGAGGGCACGAAGGTGCGCGTGCCGCTTTACCTCGCCGCGCCGGTGAGTGCGCAATATGAGATCGCCGCGATCGGGCCGGACCCGGCGGGGATCGAGCGGGAACTTGCGCGCGAGACGGTGAAGCTCACCAATACCGCGGCGGGGGAGGCGGTCTTCGATCTGCCGCCCGAGCTGCGCAACCGGGTGAGCCGGTTCGAGGTGGCGGGCATTCGTTCGGCCGGGGCGGTGAGCCTGACCGACGATGCGGTGAAGCGGCGCAAGGTGGCGCTGATTTCGTCGTCGGCCGCGCGCGAGGGGCTCGAGCTGCTCGCGCCGACGCATTACCTGCGCGAGGCGCTGGCGCCGACGGCCGACCTGATCGACGGCACGCTCGCCGATGCGCTGCAGGCGAACCCCGATGTCATCATCCTCGCCGATCTGGGCGAGGCGCCCGAGGCCGATGCGCTCGCCGACTGGGTGGAAAAGGGCGGCATGCTGATCCGCTTCGCCGGGCCGCGGCTGGCGGCCGCCGAGACCGCGGGCGATCCGCTCCTGCCGGTGCGGCTGCGTCAGGGCGGGCGTTCGGTCGGCGGCACGATGAGCTGGGGCGAGCCGCGCCGGCTTGCGCCCTTCCCGGACGGCTCGCCTTTCGCCGGGCTCACCGTGCCCGACGACGTGACGGTGACCGAGCAGGTGATGGCCGAACCCGGGCCGGAGTTGGCCTCCCACACCATCGCCGCACTTGCCGACGGCACGCCGCTGGTGACGCGGGCGGAGTTCGGCGAGGGGGCGATCGTGCTTTTCCACGTCACGGCAAATGCCGAATGGTCGACGCTGCCGCTTTCGGGCCTTTTCCCGCAGATGCTCGAACGGCTTGCAGTTTCCACACGCCCCGCGGCGCCGAAGGCCGAGGATCTCGCGGGCCAGACCTGGGTGCCGAAGAAACTTCTCGACGGGTTCGGGCGGCTCGACACGGCCGAGGGCGCCGCCGGCGTGCCGGGCGCGGCACTCGCCGACGATCCGCCGGGCCCCGCGCTGCCCCCCGGGCTTTATGCCGCCGAGGAGCGCAGCGTCGCGCTCAATGCGCTGGCCCGCGGGCGGGCGCTGGGCATGACGGTCTGGCCGCTCGACGTGCCGGTCGAGGGGGTGGAGGCGCCGCGGCAAATGCCGCTCAAGGGGCTGCTTTTGGCGCTGGCACTTGGCGCGCTGATGCTCGACATTCTCGCTTCGCTTGCCGTCTCGGGGCGGTTGCGCGGGCCGCGTGCCACGGCTGCGCTGATCGCGGTGCTGGCGCTTGGCCTCGCCGTGCCGCAGGCCCGCGCGCAGGAGGCCGACACGATGCCGATCGACCGCGCGATCGAGGCCGCCTCGAACGTCGTGCTCGCCTATGTGCCGAGTGGTGATGTCGCCGTAGATCGCGTCTCGATGGCGGGGTTGCGGGGGCTGAGCCAGGTGCTCACCCGCCGCACCACGGTCGAGCCCTCGGACCCGATGGAACTGAACCTTGAGACCGACGATCTCGCACTGTTCACGCTGATCTATTGGCCGGTCGTCGCGAATGAGGCCGCGCCGAGCCCGGCGGTCTATGCCAAGCTCAACCGCTATCTGCGCGGCGGCGGGATGATCCTGTTCGACACGCGCGACGCCGATCTTGCCGGCATGGGCACGGCGACGGAGGCCGGGCGGCGGCTGCAGGCGATCGCCGCGCCGCTCGACATTCCGCCGCTCGAACCGATCCCGGCCGATCACGTGCTGACCCGCGCCTTTTACCTCTTGCAGAATTTTCCCGGCCGCTACGATGGCCCGATCTGGGTCGAGGCGGCGCCGGAAAACGCCGAGCAGGCCGAGGGCATGCCGTTTCGCAACCTCAACGACGGGGTGACGCCGGTGGTGATCGGCGGCAACGATTGGGCGGCCGCCTGGGCGGTGGATGACGTCGGCCAGCCGATGTTTCCGCTCGGCCGTGGCTCGGCGGGGGAGCGGCAGCGCGAGATCGCCTGGCGGTTTGGCGTGAACCTCGTGATGCATGTGCTGACCGGCAATTACAAATCCGACCAGGTCCATGTGCCGGCGCTTCTGGAAAGGCTCGGGCAATGAGCGGGCTGTCGATGATCTTCGCGCCGCTTCTGCCCTGGCCGGTGATCGGTGCGGGGGCGGCGCTGGCGGTGTTGCTGCTGGCGCTCGCGCTCTGGCGCGGGCTGCGCGGCTGGGCGCTGCGCGCGCTGGCGCTCGCGCTGCTTTTCGCCGCCATCGCGCAGCCCTCCTTCCAGCGCGAGGAAAAGACGCCGCTTTCGGATATCGTGCTGCTGCTCGACGATCGTTCCGCCTCGCAGACGCTGGCCGATCGCGCGGATCAGACTGATCGCGCGGTGGAAAAGCTCGCCGCCGAGGTGCTGGCCCGGCCCAATACCGAGCTGCGCCGGATCACCGTCCGCGACGGCGCGAAAAACGCGGGCACCGAGATCGGCGCGGCGCTGGCCGAGGCCTTGGCCGCCGAGCCGCGCGCCCGCGTCGCCGGCGCGATCGTGGTGAGCGACGGGCAGGCGCATGATGCGCAACTCGCGCCCGATCTGCCCGCGCCCTTGCAGCTTGTCCTGACCGGCCACGCGAAGGACTGGGACCGGCGTCTGGTGATCGAGACGGCGCCCGCCTTCGGCATCATCGGCGAGGAAACCGCGATCCGGCTGCGCGTCGAGGATCAGGGCCGGGTGCCCGCCGCCGCCGGCAAGTCGGCCGATCTGACGATCGCGATCGACGGGGCGGAGCCGCAACATTACCAGGTCGAGGTCGGGCGCGATCTGGAACTGCCGCTGAAGCTCGAACATGGCGGCCAGAACGTCGTGCAATTCGCGATCGCGCCGGTTGCGGGGGAGCTCACCGACCGCAACAATGGCGCGGTGGTGCAGATCAACGGCGTGCGCGACCGGCTGCGGGTGCTGCTGGTTTCGGGCCAGCCGCACGCGGGCGAGCGCACCTGGCGCAACCTCTTGAAATCCGACGCGGGCGTCGATCTCGTGCATTTCACCATCCTGCGCCCGCCGGAGAAACAGGACGGCGTGCCGGTCTCGGAACTCTCGCTGATCGCCTTCCCGACGCAGGAGCTCTTCATCGACAAGATCGACCAGTTCGATCTGATCATCTTCGACCGCTACGGCGAGCGCGGGATCCTGCCGCCGCGCTACTTCAGCAATATCCGCGACTATGTCGAGCGCGGGGGCGCGGTGCTGGTCTCGGCGGGGCCGGAGTTTGCCACGGTGGAAAGCCTCTGGCAGACGCCCTTGGGCGACATCCTGCCCGCGCGTCCGACCGGGCGGGTGATCTCCGAGGCCTATCTGCCGCGCCCGACCGAGTTGGGCCTGCGCCATCCGGTGACCGCGGGGCTCGAGGGCGCGCCACCGCCCGAGGGTGACCCGGGCAAGGCCCATTGGGGCCGCTGGCTGCGCCAGATCGAGCTGAGCGGGGCGCAGGGCGAGGTGGTGATGAAGGGGGCGGAGGACGAGCCGCTGCTGATTTTGAACCGCGCAGGCAAGGGGCGCGTGGCGCTCCTCGCCTCGGATCATGCCTGGCTTTGGGATCGCGGTTACGAGGGCGGCGGGCCGCAGCTCGAACTGCTGCGCCGGATCGCGCATTGGGCGATGAAGGAGCCCGATCTCGAGGAGGAGGCGCTGCAGGCCGAGGTCGATCCCGGCTCGCTCGCGCTCACCATCACCCGGCGCACGATGGCGGACAAGGCGCCGCCGGTCACCATTACTCTGCCCGATGGCACCACGCAGGAGCTGCCGCTCACCGCGGCCGGGCCGGGGCGTTTCGCCGTGACCTGGGTCGCGCCGGAGGCCGGGCTCTACCGGCTGAAGGACGGCGATCTCGAGCGGGTCGTGGCGCTTGGCCCGGCGAGCCCGCGCGAGTTCGAGGAGACGATCGCCTCCGACGTGCCGCTTTCCGCCGCGATCGCGGCTTCGGGCGGCGGCGTGAGCCGGATCGAGGAGGGCATTCCGGCGATCCGCGCGGTGCGGTCCGGCCGGCCCTCGGTCGGGCGCGGCTGGATCGGTATCACCCCGCGCGCGGCTTCGGCCACCAGCGACATCCGGGTGACGCCGGTGCTGCCAGCCTGGGCCTGGCTGGTGATGGCCGCGCTTTTGACGCTCGCGGCCTGGATGGTCGAGGGGCGCGGGCGGCGGCGCGCCTGAACCGGCCGGGGGCGCTGCCCCCGGACCCCCGAGGTATTTTGGGCAAGATGAAAGGGGGCCTTCTTCTTGGCCGAAATACTCCGGGGGAGTCCGAAGGACGGGGGCAGCGCCCCCTATTGCGGCGGGTTCTCGAGCAGCGCGCGGCGCGCACTCGAGGCGAACTCGCGCCGCCAGAGCATGCCGGTGGTGAACAGCACTGCCGCGATCAGGGCGAGCGGCCCGAGCAGCCAGGCGAGCGCGCAGAGCGCGAAATAGACCGCCCGCAGCCCGCGATTGAAGCTTTTCGCCGCATTCACGTTCAGCCGCGCCGCCTGCTCCGCGCGGGGGTAGGCGAGCGGGTCACTCTCGTCGTTCGGCACCGCCGCCATCGCGATCGCGGCATAGCTGAAGAGCCGGTGTGACCAGACGAATTTCAAAAACGCATTGGCGCCGAACAGCACCGCGGTCAGGATCCGCACCTGCCAAAGCAGCCGCGGCGCATCGCCGAGCGCGAAATCGGAGGCGAGCGCGGTGACCTGTTCGGGCTTGCCGATCAGCGCGAGCCCGCCGCCCACCGCGACCAGCGCGGTTGAGGCGAAGAAGGTGGTCGATTGCCTCAGCCCGTCGATCATCGCGCTATCGAAGATCCGCGGCTTGCGGGTGACGAATTCGCGCATCCAGGCGCGGCGATAGCCCTCCATCAGCTTGCCGACCGAGGGGCGATGGGCGGGCGGGTTCTCGGTGATCCAGCCGATCCAGAGCCAGGCGCCCAGCAGGAGCGCGGCGGCGACAAGATCGAGCAGGCCGAGCGGGCCGATGTGAAGTGAGGTCATCATCGGCGCAGGCTAGCGCGCGGAAGGATTCCTTGCCAGATGGCAAAACTGGTTATATTTTTTGACCAGCCTGGAGGAGGGTCTCATGGAAATGCCGATTCCCAGCCCGCGCGTTCTGGGCGCGAAGGCCGAGATCGTGGCGCGTCTGCGTGCGGCGCTGCCGCGCGACGCGGTGATCGACGATCCGGCCGAGACCCGCGCCTATGAATGCGACGCGCTGTCCGCCTATCGCTGCCTGCCGCTCGCCGTGGTGCTGCCGCGCACCACCGCCGAGGTCGCGGCGGCGCTGAAGATCTGTTCCGAGATGGGCGTGCCGGTGGTGCCGCGGGGGGCGGGGACGTCTCTGGCCGGTGGCTCGATGCCTTCGGCCGATGCGGTGGTCATTGGCCTCGCGCGGATGAACCGGATGCTCGAGGTCGATTACGAGAACCGCTTCGTCCGGGTCGAGGCGGGGCGGACGAACCTTTCCGTCACCGGCGCGATCGAGGGCGACGGCTGGTTCTACGCCCCCGATCCGTCGAGCCAGCTCGCCTGCGCGATCGCGGGCAATATCGCGATGAATTCGGGCGGCGCGCATTGCCTGAAATACGGGGTGACGACGAACAACCTGCTGGGTGTCACGCTCGTCACGACGGCGGGCGAGGTGGTCGAGATCGGCGGGCCGTTCTGCGATGCGGGCGGGCTCGATCTGCTGGGCGTGATCTGCGGCTCGGAGGGGCAGCTCGGCATCGTGACCGAGGCCTGCCTGCGCATCCTGCCAAAGCCCGAGGGCGCGCGCCCGGTGCTGATCGGGTTTTCCGCAAACGAGATCGCCGGCGCCTGCGTCGCCGACATTATCCGCGCGGGGATCCTGCCGGTCGCGATCGAATTCATGGACCGCCCCTGCATCGAGGCGACCGAGGCCTTCTGCCACGCCGGTTACCCCGATTGCGAGGCGCTGCTCATCGTCGAATGCGAGGGCAGCGCCGCGGAAATCGCCGAGCAGCTTGGCCTGATCCGCGAGATCGCCGCGCGCCATCAGCCGGTCGAGTTCCGCGAGGCGGGCTCGGCCGAGGAGGCGGCGCGGATCTGGCTGGGCCGCAAATCGGCCTTTGGCGCGATGGGGCAGAAGGGCGATTACATGTGCCTCGACGGCACGATCCCGGTTTCGAGCCTGCCGGTGGTGCTGCGCCGCATCGCGATCCTGAGCCGCGAATTCGGGCTCGAGGTCGGCAATGTGTTCCACGCGGGCGACGGCAACATGCACCCGCTCATCATCTACAACGCCAACGAGCCCGGGCAGCAGGAGCTCTGCGAGCGGCTTGGCGCCGAGATCCTGAAGCTGTGCGTCGAGGCGGGGGGGTGTCTGACCGGGGAGCATGGCGTCGGCATCGAGAAGCGCGATCTGATGGAGGTGCAGTTCTCCCGCGCCGATCTGGAGGCGCAGATGCGGGTGAAGGATGTCTTCGATCCGGGCTGGCTGCTCAATGCGGCGAAGGTGTTTCCGCTGGGCGTGAGTGCCGGGCGGCGCGCGGGTTGAAAGCGCCGGGGCGCTGCCCCGGACCCCGAGGTATTTCGGGCAAGATGAAAGCAGGGCGCATGAGGGTTGTGAGTGAGAGCGAGCTGGCGGAGGCGGTGCGGGATGCGCAAGGGCCGCTGCGGATCCTTGGCGGGGGAACGCGGGCGCCGTCGCGGGTGGGTGGCACGCCGCTCGAGGTCGCGATTTCGGGGATTTCACTTTACGAGCCGGGGGCGCTTACGCTGATCGCCGGGGCGGGCACGCCGCTTGCCGAGATCGCGGCGGCGGTGGCGGAGCACGGCCAGCGGCTGCCCTTCGAGCCGGCGGACTGGGGGGCGCTTCTGGGGCGTGACGGCAGGAGCACGATCGGCGGCGTGGTCGCCGCGAATGTCTCCGGCCCGCGGCGGGTGCAGGCGGGGGCCTGTCGCGACAGCCTGATCGGGGTGCGCTTTGTCGATGGCGCCGGCACTGTCGTCAAGAATGGCGGGCGGGTGATGAAGAACGTCACCGGCTATGACCTCGTGAAGCTGATGGCGGGGAGTTGGGGGCAGCTCGGCGTGCTGAGCGAGGTGGCGTTCAAACTGCTGCCGGTGGCGCCGGTGCAGGCCACGCTGGTGATGGATCTGGCCGTGCCGGAGGCGGTGGCGGCGCTGAGCGCGGCGCTGGGCGCGCCCTGGGATGTGAGCGGGGCGGGCTGGCTGCCGGGCGTGGGGGCGATCCTCCGCGTCGAGGGGCTGGCCGAGTCGGTCGACTATCGCGTGGGGCGGCTGGCCGAGTTGCTTGCGCGGTTCGCGCCACGGGTGGAGCGGGAGGGCTCGGCCGCGCTTTGGGCGGATCTGGCCGCGGTGCGGCCGTTCCATGGGCGGGCCGGGGATCTCTGGCGGTTCTCGGTGAAGCCCTCCGAGGCGCCCGCGATCGCGGCGCGGCTTGGCGGCGAGGTGGTGCTTGATTGGGGCGGGGGGCTGATCTGGGCGCTTGTCCCCGAGGGCACCGATGTGCGGGCGCAGGCCGCGCCCTATACCGGCCATGCGACCTGCCTGCGCGGGGATTTTGCGGCCTTCGATCCGGAGCCCGCGCCGGTGGCGCGGCTCAGCGCCGGGCTGCGCGCGCGGTTCGACCCGAAGGGGCTTTTCAATCCGGGGATCCGTGCCTGATGCAGACGAATTTCACCGCCGAACAGCTGGCCGACCCGGAAATCGCGCGCGCGAACAAGATCCTGCGCGCCTGCGTGCATTGCGGGTTTTGCACCGCGACCTGCCCCTCCTATCAGGTGCTGGGTGACGAGCTCGACAGCCCGCGGGGGCGGATCTACCTCATCAAGGAGATGCTCGAGAGCGGGCGGCCGGCGGATGCGAAGACGGCGCGGCACATCGACCGCTGCCTTGGCTGTCTTGCCTGCATGACGACCTGCCCCTCGGGCGTCGATTACATGCATCTGATCGACCAGGCGCGGGGGCATGTCGAGCGGACCTATCGGCGGCCGCTGACGGATCGGATGCTGCGCTGGGTGCTGGCGAAGATCGTGCCGCATCCGGGGCGGTTCCGGCTGGCGATGCTTGGGGCGCGGCTGGCGAAACCCTTCGCGCGGCTGGTGCCCGATGCGCGGCTGC
The DNA here is from genome assembly GCF_050177655.1 of Paenirhodobacter sp. Classification (NCBI taxonomy): domain Bacteria; kingdom Pseudomonadati; phylum Pseudomonadota; class Alphaproteobacteria; order Rhodobacterales; genus Paenirhodobacter; species Paenirhodobacter sp. Next base: position 13,355 of record NZ_JBFXGV010000023.1, on the reverse strand, counting down.
GCGCGATGCTGGCGATGGCGCCGGCGCGGTTGCCGCCGGTCTCGCCCAATGACCGGGCGCAGGTGTTTCCCGCGCAGGGCGCGCGGAAATACCGTGTCGCGCTGCAGATCGGCTGCGCGCAGCGGGCGCTCAACACCGACATCAACGACGCGACGATCCGGCTGTTGCGGCGGCTTGGCTGCGAGGTGGTGGTGCCGAAAAATCTCGGCTGTTGCGGCGCGCTGAGCCATCACATGGGGCGCGCCGGCGAAAGCCATGCGCAGGCCGCGCGCAACATCCGCGCCTATCTGGCGGCGGGCGATCTCGATGCGATCGTCATCAACACCTCGGGCTGCGGCACGACGGTGAAGGATTACGGCGCGATCTTCGCGGGCGATCCGCTGGCGGAAGACGCGGCGAAGGTTGCCGCGCTCGCCACCGATGTGACCGAATTCCTCGCGCGCATCGGCGTGCCCGCGCAGGCGCCGCAGGGGCTGCGCGTCGCCTATCACGCGGCCTGTTCGCTGCAGCACGGCCAGAAGGTGAAGAGCGCGCCGAAAGACCTTCTGAAGACGGTCGGCTTCGAGGTGGTCGAGCCCGCGGACAGCCATCTTTGTTGTGGCTCGGCGGGCACTTACAATCTGCTCCAGCCCGAGATTTCCGAGGAGCTGAAGCGGCGCAAGGTCGCGACGCTCGAGGCGAAAGCGCCCGATCTGATCGCGGCGGGCAATATCGGCTGCATGGTGCAGATCGGCTCGGGCACGGGGGTGCCGGTCGTGCATACGGTCGAGCTGATCGACTGGGCGACGGGCGGACCGAAACCGGCGAGCCTGTCGAATTTGCCTTAATCTCGCCCGATCGCCGGGCTAAACCTCGGCAAAGCCCCGAGGAGACCCGATGCGCCGCCTTGCCCCGATTCTGACCGCTCTGCTGACTGCGCTCGGCGCGGCCCCCGCGGGCGCCTTCGAAAGCGGGCTGCAGCTGCTTTCGACCGGCACCGACAGCCGCGGCTGGGAGGCGGTCGGGCGGCTCGACCTTGGCCATGGCAGCTTTTGCACCGGCACGCTGATTTCCGACGATCTCGTGCTCACCGCGGCGCATTGCCTTTACGACCGGATCACCGGGCAGATGATCGAGGCCGGTCAGATCGAGTTCCGCGCCGGCTGGCGCAATGGCCGCGCGGTGGCCTATCGCGGTGCACGCCGCGCGATCACCGCGCCGAATTACAGCTATCAGGGGCCGGAGCGTTTCGACCGCGTCGCCTCCGATCTGGCGCTCGTTCAGCTCGATGCGCCGATCCGGCTGCCGCAGGTGAAACCCTTCGAGATCGACAGCGGCCCGGGGGAGGGCGATCAGGTCGGCGTCGTCTCCTATGCGCATGACCGCTCCGAGGCGCCGGCGCTGCAGTCGATGTGCGCCGTGCTCAAGCGCGAGGCGGGGGTGGTGCTGATGAATTGCACCGCCGATTTCGGCGCCTCCGGCTCGCCGATCTTCGCGATGCGGGGCGGGGTGCCGCGGATCGTCTCGGTCGTCTCGGCGAAGGCGGAGCTGCGCGGCGCGCCGGTCTCGCTTGGCGTACTCGTCGACGGGGTGAAGGATCTGCGCGCCGAGATCGAGGCGCCGCCCACCGGCGACGCGCTGCACGAAACCCGCGCGGGCGGGGCGAAATTCGTGCGCCCCTGATTTTGCCGCCTGCGGGCGCGCAGGGGTCTTGAAACGCCCCGGGGGCTTTCCCAGATTCCTCTCATCCGGGGCGCCATGACGGGCCCCGGGGTAACCGCCCGGCCCCGGAGGGGAGGGCATCGAGACATCGCTCAAGAGAGGATGAACCCATGCGCAGCTTTGATTTTTCGCCGCTTTATCGTGCCACCGTCGGCTTTGACCGCGTCGCCGACCTGATGGACCGGGTGCTCGCCGCCGATGTGGCGCAGCCGACCTACCCGCCTTACAACATCGAAAAGACCGATGAGAACGCCTATCGCATCTCGATCGCCGTCGCGGGCTTCGCCCCCGAGGAGCTGAACGTCGAGCTGCGCGAGGGCGCGCTGATCGTGGCCGGCCGCAAGACCGACGAGGCCGAGGCCAGGACCTATCTGCACCGCGGCATCGCCACCCGCGCCTTCGAGCGCCGCTTTGCGCTGGCCGATCACATGAAGGTCACGGGCGCGAGCAATGCCGATGGCATGCTGCATATCGACCTCGTGCGCGAGGTGCCCGAGGCGCTGAAACCGCGCCGGATCGAGATTGCCGGCACGAATACCGTCGAGGCGAAGCGCGTCGATGCGGTCGAGGCGGCGGAGCCCGTCGCGAACTGACGGCTGACGTTTAACGGCCCGGCTCCGTCCCGGGCCGGCCCGCAAGGGCCACGGCGCGCGGGGATTCCCTCCCCCGCGCGCCTTGTTTTTATTGGGAATTACGCGCCGCCAAGGTCGTGTTTCACGCGCCGCCGAGGTCGTCGCGGCTGACCGCGACCGTCTTCAGGATCGCATGCGCCGCGACCCCGGGCGCAAGGCCGAGCGCCGCGACCGAGCGTTGCGTGAGCCGCGCGAGCAGCGCCTCCTCCCCCAGTTTCAGCTGCACGAAGGCGCGCCCGTTTGGCTCGTTCTCGATCCGGGTGACGGTGCCCTGCAGGATGTTGAGCGCCGAAAGCCCCTCGGGGCGGGTGCGGCTCAGGATCACGTCGGAGGCGTGGATGCGCAGGCGCAGCGCCGCGCCGGGGCCGCCGGGCGCCTCGCTCACCCAGACCGGGCCGGCGCCGGTCTCGAGGCGGATGAGCCCGTCGGGGGCGATCTCGGCGATGCGCGCGGCGAGGATCGTGCCGGCTTCACCGCCGCCGAGAAGCGGGGCAAGCGCCGGGTCGGCGAGGATCTCGGAGGCGGGGCCGGCGGCGCGGAGCCTGCCGCCCTCGATCAGCACGAGGGTCTGGGCGAGGCGGGCGACCTCGGCGATCGCGTGGGAGACGTAAAGCACCGGCAGGCCGGCGTCGCGCAGCCCCTCGAGGAAGGGCAGGATCTCCTCGCGCCGGGCGGCGTCGAGCGCGGCGAGGGGTTCGTCCATCAGCAGGAGCCGCGGTTTCGCGAGCAGCGCGCGCCCGATCGAGACGCGCGCCTTTTCCCCGCCGGAGAGCGCGCCGGGGCGGCGGGTGAGCAGCGCGCCGATGCCGAGCATCTCGACCACGCGGTCGAAGGAGGGGCCCTCGGCCCCTTTCGGCGCAAAATGAGCGCCGTAAAGCAGGTTGGTGCGCACGCTCAGATGCGGGAAAAGCCGTGGTTCCTGAAAGACATAGCCGACGCGGCGGCGGCGCGGCGGCAGGTTCACCCCGGCGGCGGTGTCGAGGAGCAGCGTGCCGCGCGCGGTGACGCGGCCCTGTTGCGGCACCGTCAGCCCGGCGACGGCGTTGACGATCGTCGTCTTGCCGGCGCCCGAGGGGCCGAAGAGCGCGGTGACGCCCGAGGGCGCCTCGAAGGCGACGTTCAGGGCGAAGCCGCCGAAATCCTGGGTGAGGGCGACTTCGAGCTCAGCCATCGCGGCCCCCGATGCGAGCAGCGACGCGGCGCGCGATGAGCTCGGAGGCGAGCACGGCGCCCATCGCGACGACGACCGAGACGAGGGCGAGACGCGCGGCGGAGCTCTCGCCACCCGGCACCTGGAGGAAGGCATAGATCGCGGAGGGCAGCGTCTGGGTCTGGCCGGGGATGTTCGAGACGAAGGTGATCGTCGCGCCGAATTCGCCCATCGCCTTGGCGAAGGCGAGGATGCCGCCGGCGATCACCCCGGGCAGGATGAGCGGCAGGGTGACGGTGGCGAAGATCGCAAGCCGCGAGGCGCCGAGCGTGGCGGCGGCCTCCTCGAGTTTCGGATCGACCGCCTCGATCGCGAGGCGGATCGCGCGCACCATCAAGGGAAAGCCCATCACCGCGGCGGCAAGTGCCGCGCCCGTCCAGCGGAAGGCGAAGGTGAAGCCGAAGAGATCGTAGAGCAGCCCGCCCACCGGCCCCTTCCGCCCGAAGGAGAGGAGCAGCATGTAGCCGGTGACGACGGGCGGCAGGATCAGCGGCAGATGCACGAGCGCATTGACGAGCCAGAGCCCGGGCAGGCGTGCGCGCGCGAGCAGCAGCGCCACCGCTACCCCGAAAGGCAGCGAGGCCGCCACGGCGACCGTGGCGACCTTGAGCGAAAGCAGAAGCGCTGTCAGCTCTTCCGGGCCGAGCATGTCATGTGCCCGTTTGTGTCATTTGATGGTGAACCCCTGCGCGTCGAAGATCCCCACAGCCTTAGCGGAACCGAGATAATCGAGGAAGGCCTTCGCCTCCTCGGTCGCGGGCCCGTCCTTCAGGAGCGCCACCGGATAGGTGATCGGCGGGTGGCTCTCCTCGGGGAAGGTCGCGACGACATGGACCTTCGGCTCCGCCGCGGCATCGGTCGCGTAGACGACGCCATAGGGCGCCTCGCCGGTCGCGACGAGGGCGAGCGCGGCGCGCACATTGTCGGCCTGCGCGACATGGGGTTCGATCTCGGCCCAGAGGCCGAGGCTCTCGAAGGCGGCCTTGCCATATTGCCCGGCCGGCACCGACTCGACGAGCGCCATCGCGAGGTGATCTTCGCCAAGCGTCGCGGGCAGATCGGCAAGGGCCACGTCGCCCGCGTCATGACCGACGAGCACGAGCGCATTGCCGAGCAGATCGCGCCGCGTGTCGGGCACCAGCGCGCCGCCTTTTTCGACCTCGTCCATCCATTTCTCGTTCGCCGAGATGAAGATGTCGGCGGGCGCGCCGGCGAGGATCTGCTTCGCCAGCGCCGAGGAGCCGGCATAGGAGATCACCGGCGCGGCATGGCCCTCGGCCGCCCAGTCGGCGGCGATCTCGTCGAGCGCGGTCTTCATCGAGGCGGCGGCGAAGACGACCGGATCGGCGGCGCGCGCCTCGGTCGTGGCACCGAGCAGGAGCAGGCCCAGCGTGACCAGCGGGGCGGCAAAGCGGGTGGGACGCATCTCTCTCTCCCTGAATGCGTTATGTTCCGTCGAACATAAGCAATCGGGTGCGCGCCGGGCAAGCCTTATTTCCGCTCGGCTATATCGCTGCGGATCCGCGCGCCGATCGCGGCGATCTCGCCCGCGCCCTCCTCGGCAAGCCGCGCCATCAGCCGGCGATACTCGGCGAGCACCGCCGCGCCGGCCTCGGTCAGATGCGCGCCGCCGCCATGGGCACCGCCGCGCGCGCTTGTCACCAGCGGCTCGGTGAAACCCGCGTTCATCTCCTCGACGAGGCTCCAGGCGCGCTTGTAGCTCATCCCCATGCGCCGCCCCGCGGCCGAGATCGAGCCCTCCGCCGCGATCGCCTCGAGCAGGTCGGCCTTGCCTGGGCCGAAAACGAGCTTGCCGAAGTAAAGCCGCAGCGTCGCGCGTGTCAGATCCATCGCCCCCTCCGTTTTGCCTAAGTGTCGCGCGCGAAGAGGTGAGGTGCAAGCCGGCGGATGGCCGCGCTTCGCCCGCGACAGCACCGGAACGATGCGCTAGAAGGCGGGCATGCAGAACGCCGAGATCGAAGTCATCGCCCCGAACCTGAAACGCCGCCTGTCGGGCGTGACCGCGACCGTGGTGCGGCTCGTGCCGATCCAGGCGCGGAGCATCGGCATCGTCGCGACCGGCCCCGGCCTGCCGCCCGAGGTGCCGCATGTGGCGCTGGCGAAATTGCCGTTCCTGCCGCGCCGGCGCCGGGTCTGGCATGCGCGGCGCAACACCGAGATGATGCTCGGCCTGATCCTGCGGCGCTTTTTCTTCATGGATCTGAAGTTCGTCTTCACCTCGGCGAGCCAGCGCCGCCACACCGGCTACACGAAATGGCTGATCTCGAAGATGGACGAGGTGGTGGCGACATCTTCGCGGACGGCGGCCTATCTGGAGCGGCCGGCGCATGTGATCCTGCACGGGATCGACACGACGGGTTTTACCCCGCCCGAGGATCGCGCCGCGTTACGTGCGCGGCTGGGCCTGCCCGAAGGGGTGCTCGTCGGCTGTTACGGACGGATCCGCGCGCAGAAGGGCACGGATGCCTTCGTCGACGCGATGATCCGGCTTCTGCCCGCGCGGCCCGGGGTGAGTGCCCTCGTGATGGGGCGCGCGACCGAGGGGCAGGGCGAGTTTCTCGCGAGGCTGAAGGCGAAGGTGGCGCGCGCGGGGCTCGAGGGGCGGATCCTGTTTCCGCCCGAGGTCACCGTCGACCGGATGGCCGACTGGTATCGCGTGCTCGACCTTTACGTCGCGCCGCAGCGCTGGGAGGGGTTCGGGCTGACGCCGCTCGAGGCGATGGCCTGCGGCGTGCCGGTGGTGGCGACGCGCGTCGGTGCCTTCGAGGAGATCGTGACGCCGCAAACCGGGGCGCTGGTCGATCCGGGCGACATTCCGGCGCTGGCCGCGGCCTGCGAACCTTTCCTCGACGATGACGCGATGCGCACGGCGGCGGGGGCGGCGGCCCGCGCCCATGTGCTCGCGAATTTCCGCATCGAGAACGAGGCGGCGGCGCTCGTCGCGCTTTACCGCAAGCTCCTCGCATGACCCGGTTCGAATTTCTCCTCGCCCGCACGCTGCGCCGCGAGGCGCCGCTCGCCGCGCTCTCGATCCCGCAGGCGGAGCTGCTTGCGGCGCTGGGCGGGCGTTCGGTCGCGCTTGTCGGCAATGCGCGCGCGCTGGCCGAAAGCCGCCACGGCGCGGCGATCGACGGCCATGATCTTGTCGTGCGGATCAACCGCGCGCCGATGCCCGCGCCCGAAAGCCACGGCAGCCGCACCGACTGGCTCGCGCTCGCCACCGCGCTCGATGCGGCCGATCGCGCGCGGCTTGCGCCGGGGCGCTTCCTCTGGATGAGCCCGAAGCGCAAGCGGCTCGATTACGCCACCGCGACGAGCCCGGGGTTCTACCTCCACCCGCTTCCCGATTACGCGGCGCTTGCCGCCGGTTTCGGCGCGCCGCCGACCACCGGGGCGATGCTGATCGACCTTTTCGCGCGATCGGGTCTTTCGCGGCTCACGCTTTATGGGTTCGACTTCTTCGCCTCGCTCTCGCTTTCGGGGCGGCGCACGGCGGAACAGGTGCCGCATGACTTCTCCGCCGAGGCGGAGTTCGTCACCGGTCTGATCGCGCGGGATTCGCGCATCACCCGCGCGATTTGATCGGGAATCCCTTTGCAAATCGTGCAGTTTCCGATATGGGCTGCCTGCTTTTGAGCAAGGAGGTCCCTGATGGGCTACAAGGTCGTCGTCGCGGGCGCCACGGGCAACGTGGGTCGCGAAATGCTGAACATTCTTGCGGAACGCGAGTTCCCTGCCGATGAGGTTATCGCTCTGGCTTCGCGCCGGAGCATTGGCACTGAGGTCAGCTATGGCGACAAGACCCTGAAAACCAAGGACATCGAGGGCTTCGATTTCACCGGCTACGATATCGCGCTCTTCGCGATCGGCTCCGATGCGACGAAGAAATACGCGCCGATCGCGGCCTCGCAGGGCTGCGTCGTGATCGACAACTCCTCGCTCTACCGTTACGACCCGCAGATCCCGCTGGTGGTGCCGGAAGTGAACCCGGAAGCGGTCGAGAACTACAAAAACAAGATGATCATCGCGAACCCGAACTGCTCGACCGCGCAGATGGTCGTCGCGCTCAAGCCGCTGCACGACCGCGCGCGGATCAAGCGCGTCGTCGTCTCGACCTATCAGTCGGTCTCGGGCGCGGGCAAGGAAGGCATGGACGAGCTTTGGGAGCAGACCAAGGCCGTCTACAACCCGACCTCGGAAGTGCCGCCGAAGAAGTTCACCAAGGAGATCGCCTTCAACGTGATCCCGCATATCGACGTCTTCCTCGACGATGGTTCGACCAAGGAAGAATGGAAGATGGTCGCGGAGACGAAGAAGATCGTCGATCCGAAGATCAAGGTGACCGCGACCTGCGTGCGCGTGCCGGTTTTCGTCGGCCATTCCGAGGCGATCAACATCGAGTTCGAGGAATTCCTCGACGAGGACGAGGCGCGCGACATCCTGCGCGAGGCGCCCGGTGTCATGGTCGTCGACAAGCGCGAGCCCGGTGGCTACATCACGCCGAAGGAATGCGTGGGCGATTACGCGACCTTCATCTCGCGCATCCGCCAGGACAGCACCATCGAGAACGGCATCAACCTGTGGTGCGTGTCCGACAACCTGCGCAAGGGCGCGGCGCTGAACGCGGTGCAGATCGCGGAAACGCTGGGCAATCGGTGTCTTAAGAAGGGGTGAGCCGCGGTCCCGGCGCAACGCGTCGGGATTGAACGCTCCAGTGGAGCGTTCAAAGCGGCGAACGCCCGGAGCGCAAGCGAAGGGCCGGGTGCCTTGGGCGAACGCCCGAGCACCAGCGAAACTCCGCTCCCCTGACCTGAACGTGAGGGCGCCGTGACCCGGCGCCCTCTTGCTTTTGCGGCCCTTCCCGGCGACCCTGATCCGGTCAAACCGGGAGGGTTTCATGGTTCGCATTTCGACGATCGCATTTCTCAGTCTTGCCTGCGCGCCCGCCGCGCTGTTCGCCGCGCCGGCCGAGCTTGGCGCGAAGATTTCCGCCGTCACGCTGTTCCCCTGGGGGGCGCAGGTGCAGCGCGCGGTCACCGTGCCGGCGGGCACTTCGGGCGAGGTGCTGATCCCGAACCTGCCCGCGGGCACCGATATCGCGGCGCTGCGCGTCGCGGGCGAGGGGCTCGAGATCGGCGCGGTGCGGCTGATCGACGGGCGCGATCCGGCGCTGGGCAAGGAGGCCGATCCGGCGATCGCGGCGGCGCGTGCGGAGGTCGAGCGGCTCACCGCGGCGCTCGCCGAAAAGCAGGACGGGGTCGCCGCGATCCGCGCCAAGGCCGCCGCGGCGGAGGCGCGCATCGCCTTCCTGCGCGGGCTCGACACGCAGAACGTGGCGCCCGACCAGATCGCAAAACTGGCCGCCACGGTGGGCGAGGGGGTGCTCGCCGCCGATCAGGCGCGGATCGCCGCGGAGGCGGAGGCGCGCGCCGCCGATCTCGCGCTGAAACCCGATCGCGAGGCGCTGGAGCGGGCGCAAAAGGCGCTCGCCGCGCTCGAACATCCCGAGACGGTGGGGGAGACGCTGAGCGTCATGGTTTCCGGCCCCGGCACGGTCACGGTGACGACCTATGTCGACGACGCCGGCTGGGCGCCGAGCTACGATCTGCGGCTGGCGAGTGACGGCGACAGCCTTGGCATCGACCGTTACGTTTCGGTGCATCAGGCGACGGGGGAGGACTGGTCGGGCGTCGATCTGACGCTCTCGACCGCGCGGCCCTCGGAGCGCAGCGAGCCCTCCGCGCTTTGGCCCGACCTGCGCCGGATCGGCCCGCCCGCGCCGCCGGTGGTGATGATGGCGGCGCCGAAACGGGCGATGGCGGCGGGCGAGGATCTGATCGAGCCGGCGATCGAGGCGGCGCCGGTGATCGCCGGGATGGACATGCAGATGCAGGGCGAGACGGTGACCTATCACTACCCCGCGGCGGTCGATATCCGCGACGGGGTGGAGGATCTGCGGCTCAAGCTCGACCATCTCGACCGCAAGGTGACGCAGCTGGCCGAGGCGGTGCCGATGGGGGACGAGACCGCCTATCGCGTGGTCGAGGGGCGCAACGACGGGGCCGAGCCGCTGCTGCCGGGGCCGGCGGTGCTCTGGCTCGACGGCGCGGTGGTGGGCGGTGCCGATCTGCCGCTGGTGGCCGCGGGCGACAAGCTGCGGCTTGGCTTCGGCGCGATCGACGGGCTGAAGCTGAAGCGCGTGATCCCGGAGGCGAACGAGGGCGATCGCGGGATCATTTCCAAGTCGAACGAGCGGCGCGAGGTGGCCGAGATCACGGTCGAGAACCTGACCGCGCGCGACTGGCCGCTGCGGGTGATCGACCGCGTGCCCTATTCCGAACAGGAGGATCTGAAGATCTCCTACAAGGCGACACCGGCCGAGACGGAGCGCGATTACGACGACCAGCGGGGCCTTTTGATGTGGGCCCTCGATCTTGGCGCCGGCAAGACGCAGGTGATCCGGCTCGAGACCACGCTGAGCTGGCCCGCCGATCAGGTGTTGCAGTAACCGGGCCGGCGGTAGCCCGCCGGCTTTCCACGGCATAGCCGCCGCCCGGCGACAGGCCTGACGCGCCGCAGGATGCGCCCTCGCGCGCAGATCCTCGCGCGCAGAGCCAAAGGACCGCCCGGCCCCCGGAGGCGCGTTCTGCCCTCCGGGCCGGGCGGGGTTTCCGGGCGCCGATTCCCGCGCCGCAAACCCGATCCTGCCGCCGTTCTGGCGGCAGGGCAGGCGCCTTCAGGCGGCCTGCCCGTTGTCGCGCCCCCGCTCCCGCCCGCTGCGGAAGCCGGCCCGGAGCACGAGGGCCCCGGGGAAGGGGGCGCGGTATTGCAAGGTCAGCTCGGTCAGTGAGTGACCGAGATCCTCGGCCCGGACCACGAAGCGGTCCGAGGGCCATTCATGCAGGTTGAGGCCGTCGCCATCGAGGCGCAGCACGAAGCCCGCCTTGCGCAACCGCGCCTGCAGGTCGAGCCAGCCCTGCGCCCGGTCGAAGGCGGTGGCGATCACCTGCATCTCGCCGCGCGGCATCGGCGCGTCGCTGTCGCGCAGCGCGGTGGCAAGCGATTGGCGGATCGTCTCCGCCGGGGTCTGCTCGCTGGCGCGGGCCAGCGCCTCGATCCGGGCGATGAGGTCGATGGGAAGGCGGAGGGTGACGAGTCGATGTTGGGTCATGGGCCAAGACTGGCCCATTAAGCTTAAGGCGAGGTGAATCGTTCTCGCTTCGTTTCAGACCGGCTCGAAATCGCCGCTGTCCGGGTCGTATTGCAGCAGCGCGCCTTCGCCGACGTCCTGCCACAGCCCGTGCAGCGTCATCTCGCCCGCGTCGAGCGCCGCGCGCACGAAGGGGAAGGTCATCAGGTTCTCGAGCGAGATCACCACCGATTCCTTCTCGAGCGCGGTGATCTGATTGGCCTCGGGCAGATCCTTGACCCGCTCGAACCCCGGGCGCAGCATGTTGAGCCAGGTGCCGACGAAGGAGGTTTTCTCTTCGAGTTCAGGGGCATGGCCCGAGCACATCGCGTGGCATCCCTGCACTCCGCCGCAATGGGAATGGCCCATCACGATCAGATGCGAGACCTTGAGCGAGCGCACCGCATATTCGACCGCGGCCGAAGTGCCGTGGTGGTCGCCGTCGGGATTGAAGACGGGCACGAGGTTGGCGATGTTGCGGTGAATGAAGAACTCGCCGGTGTCCGCGCCGAAGATCGAGGTCACATGCACCCGCGAATCACAGCAGGAGATCACCATCGCGCGCGGGCGCTGCCCTTCGCCGGCAAGCTTGCGATACCAGGCGAGGTTTTCCGCATGGGTCGTGGCTTTCCACCCATGGTACCGGGTCACGAGGTAACCGGGCAAAGGCCGAACATGATCTTTCATCATCATCCCCTTCAAATGCTCCGGATTAGATAGGCCGCCGCGCTGCGGAGAGCGAGGGATTTTTCGCGCGGCTCAACCTTTTCTTGAAACTTGCAGCGCAGGTTGACCCTGGCCGCGGGGGCCGGGTGCGGGATGGGCCCGCGGAACGGAGGTGTGGGGTGTCTGAACTGAGGAAGATGCGAATCGAGGAGCCGGTGCGGCTCGATGCGGAGCGGCTTGTCGCGCTTTATGCCGAGCTGGGGCAGGTCGGGGCGGAGCGGGTGATCGCCCTCGCCATGGAGGATATCGCGCTGCATCTGGTCGCGGTGAAACAGGCGGCGCAGGAAACGCGCCGCGAGGTCTTCGACCGCGGGCTGGAGGAGATCATCCTGCTCGCCGGGCAGGTCGGGATGGCCTCGCTGGTGCGGGTGGCGCGCGATCTGAAGATCTGCGCGGAGCGGCGCGACCGGATCTCGCAGGAGGCGGTGCTGGCGCGGCTTTTGCGGATCGGGGACCGCTCGCTCACCGCGGTCTGGGACATCGCCGACATGCGCGGCTGAGGCGGCGGCCGGGACACGGTGGGCAGGCCAGGGATGCTGCGCTGCCGCGAAGGCCTTGCAGGCGCCGCCCGGCGCGCTAGGCTTGCGGGGTGACCAGCCCGGAGATGCCGATGCCTGCCGATATTCTCGCCGACCGCCCCGCGATGCGCTTCGCCGACCCGGGGGCGCCGGCGCTGCCGCTTCATCTGGTCGAGGCGGGTGGCGATCTGCCCGCCGATCTGACGCCGGCGCAACGCGCCTTTGCCGCGGCGCAGGGGTTTTCCGGCGCGCTCGGCACGATCTGCCTTCTGCCGCAGGCGGATGGCACGCTCGCCGCGGCGCTGTTCGGCTATGGCACGGCGGGAAAACGGGCGCGGCAGCGCTTTTCGCTGGCGGCGGCCGCGGCGAAACTGCCGGCGGCCAATTGGCGTCTGGTCTCCGATCTTCCGCCCGAAACCCTTGAGACCGAGGCGCTGGGTTGGCTGCTCGAGGGCTATCGCTTCGACCGCTACGCCGCCAATGCCGCGCCGGGCGCGCGGCTCGTCGCGCCCGAGGGGATAGACGCGGCGCGGATCGCGCTGATGGCGGAGGCGGAGGCGCTCACCCGCGACCTGATCAACACCCCGCCGAACGACATGGGGCCGGATGAGCTCGAGGCCGCGGCCCGCGTTCTCGCCGCACGCCACGGCGCCGCGGTCTCCGTGGTGGCGGGCGCGGATCTGCTCGCCGAGGGGTATCCGATGATCCACGCGGTCGGGCGCGCCTCGCCCCGCGCGCCGCGGCTGATCGAGCTGCGCTGGGGGGCCGAGGGGCCCGATCTCGCGCTCGTCGGCAAGGGGGTCTGCTTCGACACCGGGGGGCTGAACCTGAAGCCCGGCGCCTCGATGGGGCTGATGAAGAAGGACATGGGCGGCGCGGCGACGGTGCTGGGCCTCGCGCATCTGATCATGGGCGCGGGGCTGGCGTTGCGGCTGCGCGTGCTGATCCCGGCGGTCGAGAATTCGGTCGCGGGGGAGGCGTTCCGGCCGCAGGACGTGCTCATTTCGCGCAAGGGGCTTTCGGTCGAGGTCAACAACACCGATGCCGAGGGGCGGCTGGTGCTCGCCGATGCGCTTGCGGCCGCCGACGAGGAATGCCCCGATCTGATCTGCTGCATGGCGACGCTGACGGGCGCTGCGCGGGTCGCGCTCGGCCCCGATCTGCCGCCCTTCTACACCGATGACGACGATCTCGCCGCGGCGCTTGCCACCGGCGACAAACTCGCCGATCCGCTCTGGCGGATGCCGTTCTGGGCGCCCTACGAGGCCTTGATCGAACCGGGTATCGCCGATCTCGACAACGCGCCCTCGGGCGGGATGGCGGGCTCGATCACCGCCGCGCTTTTCCTGCGCCGCTTC